>DASYAJ010000425.1:0-2037 GCA_036501405.1 Kapaibacterium sp. (SeqCode) | reverse complement strand
TCAGCGGATACGTTTTGTTCAAGCTCGCGCGCATTTTCTTGAGCGCAGATTGCATCGCGTTTTTCTCGCGCGGCTGTGCGTAATCTTTATAGGTCTCGTTTTGAAACGGAGGAATTTTGGAGAGTCCGGATTTCGATTTGGCGGTTTGTGGCATGTAAAAATTGGATAGGAAGTCCTGAAACGCAAAAGGAGGCTTTTCGGCTCCGCGAGGAAATCTTTCGAGCATTCTTGGCATTAACGTCAAGCCTTTGTGAGCAAATCTTGGGCGCATTTTGAAGTGGCAATACTTGAAGCGAAAAATATAACGAAGCGATTTCCGGTAGCGGGCCGCGCGGATGTAGAGGTCTTTCGAGACCTTTCGTTCGAGCTTGCCGAGGGCGAGGTCGTCGCGCTGATCGGGCCATCGGGTTCGGGCAAGAGCACGCTCTTGCATTTGCTCGGCACACTCGATAAGCCGAGCACGGGTGAAATCACCATCGAAGGCCGGAACATGGCGAAAATGGTGGATCTGGAACTTTCGGCGTTTCGAAACCGGCGGATCGGTTTCATCTTTCAATTTCATCATTTGCTGCCGGAGTTCACGGCGCTCGAAAATGTGGCGATGCCGGGAATGATCGCGGGAAAATCGCTCGAGGAAATGCGGCCGCGCGCGACAGAATTGCTTTCGGATGCCGGTCTGGCCGAGCGGCTGGACCATCGGCCTTCGATGCTTTCAGGCGGTGAATCGCAGCGGGTGGCTGTGGCGCGGGCGTTTTCGATGCAGCCGGCCGTCATCCTTGCCGATGAACCGACTGGGAACCTGGATACGCGCAACAGCGACATTCTTTTCAATCTTATTCGGACGCTTTCGCGAAAGCACAATCAGACGTTTCTCATTGCGACGCACAACCTCGATCTTGCCGCCCAAGCCGACCGGACGATTCAACTCGAAAATGGGAAATTATCGTGAAACTTTCGTGTTCGGAAGTGTTACCTTTACGTATTGGAGTAAGCCTTAACCACTTTTAAGCTCAATCATTTTTAAGCTCAACCATTTTTAACCGTCACCCATGAAAAAATATTTCGCAATCCTCATCACATTGATTTCGGCAGGGATTTTTGCATCGTGCAATAACTCCACGGCGCCTGCAAATACGAGTACGATTCCGACAACGCCCAATACGATGGTCATTACCGTGGGTGGGGTTACCGATACATTGGTCGCCACCGCTTACGATACCTCCTATTCCGGAGTGAAAGGAATTGTTGTCACCGGGGTCGGTCTTTCAGGCGTCAATGTGAGTATTTTATTGGCGAATATCACCACGACGAATTCCTATAATGTTGGTTCCCTGAGCATAAGCGGGACATCGCCGGTTTATGTCGTCATGTCCTATACGGCATTCGTGAACGGTACGACCACGACCTATACTTCTCCCACTAATCCTACCGCTGCTTTCACTCCGGTCGGTACGCTGACGGTCGCAGCTTTGACCTCGACCAATATCCAGGCGGCCTTTAATGCGACACTGACACAGCAGAATGGGACGGCCACCGTTTCGATCACCAATGGTGGCGTGAACGCGACGTTCTTATAATTTCTTTGGAACGGGAGGAACTTCTGGAAAGTTAGGACACGGCTACATTCTAAGACTATGGCAACACAAACAACAACTCGCCCGGCCAATCGCCCTTCGGGCGCGCGGCAAACCCCTCGTCAGACGCCTTCGCGTACAACGGCTGCGCGCGCAAAATCGACGGATAATCGTCCTCTTCGCGCATTCCAAATGCCGTTCGATGGAAAGAATTTGCGCATCATCGGCCTCGGTGTCGTCGTGATTATTCTCGGCTATCTGGTGATGTACTTCAGCCCGACGATGAGCGATATGGCGCTGACGGTCAGCCCGATTTTGCTACTCATCGGTTATTGCGTGATCGTTCCGATCGGGATCATGGCCGGAATTCGAAAGAAACGTTCCGCGACGACAATCGCCGATACTTCGACGAATGGGACTGTCAATGGCTCTGCGGCTTAAGAGGTTCTGAAGTTTAAGCGGC
>DASYAJ010000424.1:0-4690 GCA_036501405.1 Kapaibacterium sp. (SeqCode) | reverse complement strand
CTAAGCTGGATGAGTAGGTCGAAGATCGAGTTCGGAGATTGTCGCGCCCGTGCGCTGCATGTGAGCCGAATAGATCGCATCGGCAACATCACCCTCCGCAAGCACGGACGATGCACGATTGCCCAATGGATGCCCGGCCCGATCGAAAAATGCGGTATTTACGCTGCCGGGAAAAATGGTGATGACACGAATATTGTGCGATCGCACATCGAGAAACAACGATTGCATCAGCCCCCGCACGCCAAACTTCGATGCGCAATAGGCCGCGCCGCCCGCAAAACCGTTCCGGCCCGCCAGTGAGGAAACCGTCACGATCGTTCCCTGTTTTCGCGCCTTCATTTCTGGCAAAACAGCCTGCGTCATGAGAAACACTCCACGAAGATTTGTTGCAAGCACCGATTCAAAATCGTTCACGGTCATCTCCGTAACAGCCTTGAACAGTCCGAATCCGGCGTTGTTGATAAGGAGATCGATGGGTCCCAAGTTCCCCTGCGATTCGGTCACAAATTTTTGCACAGCATGTTCGTTCGATACATCGCAGACACTGGCAAAGAGCGGCGACTGGAACTCGTTTTCGATTTCATGTTTCGCGCGCAGTAGTTCACTTTCGTTCCTCGAACAAAACGAGAGCGCCGCTCCTGCCTCAGCAAATTTTTTTGCTGTCGCCAATCCGATTCCCTTCGAAGCGCCCGTGATGAGTACGTGCATTAAAGTTCACCCCCGATGGAAAAATAAAAGTCCGGCGCGTTCAGAATGATAATGTGCGATGGAACCGCAATTGGTTTCGATCCGGAATTCTGCTCGAACCGAAAGCTTTCGCCGATTCCGAATTGCGCCAGCCCAAGCGGCGTCTTCAGCCCGACTTGTGCTCCCAAACCATGCAACAGCGATCCGAACTTTATGGCTTCCGGTTCCGGCCAGGTCGATCCCAAATCGTAACGCGCGGAAACATACGTCGGAAAAAAGAGCGCGTGGGGAATGGCGATCTGGTAGGTCAGGCTGGCATCGATCATCTGCTTGCCACGCAGTTCATATTGGTTCAAGCCATAAAAGGATTGCATTCCGCCAAGGTCGAACTCCTCCAGGCGCGGCAGGAGCGCATCGCCGAAGCCAAGTTGAATATGCGGAATAAGTGTGTGCAGTCCTGAAATCGGTATGGCCTCCTCCAATTCCCCGTAGAGCTTCGTATAGTTCGTTCCCGTTCCCAAAATGCTGAGGCCGGTTTCGGCGTAGCCACGCAAAAGCGTTCCCGAATGGGGATAATCTTCGTCGTCCCGCGAATCGACGAGCAGTTCCGCCCGCGCTGCACGCAGGTTATCGGAACCATTATCGCTCGCAAAGGAACTATCGAGCGTACTAAACCATCGTTGGCGTTCAGCGCGGACCTCTGCGGTGAGTTCTCCGAGCCGCTCGATCTGCGCACCGGCGCGAATGCGGACGCCGTAGTCTCTCGATTCGCGCACGACATCGGTCACATTGGACACTTCCTTTTCCGCATTCGGTTCCACGTCCAACGAATAGACATTGATATCGCGATACCCGGAATAAACGCTCGCATCGAGAACACCGAAGCTATGAAAAAGCCTCGGCGCATCGAAGGTGAGCGAGGCCGATCGTGCCAGCGAACCGAGGCTTCCCGTGAGCGCATATTCCAGACCGGTCCCGCCGATGTTTTCGTTCGCGAGCTCCGCAGAAAATTCCGCGCCGAATTCGTTATCGGCAAGCACGCCGAGCCGAATCACATTTGGGCTTTTCGCATGGACGGTCAGCACGACCACGGGTTCCAACGAAAGCGGCAGTGCAGGAGAAGACGCCGTATCCATCCGCTCGACATATTGCGTTCCCGGCCACAACGAATCGTAGGCAATCTGCAGCACTGCGAAATCGAAAAGGCCGGTCCCGGTCAAATCTCCCAGTGTCTGCTCACCGAAACGTGCGCGAAAAACATCGCCCGAATGAAATCCCAACTCATGCCGCACAAAGTCCGCATCGCCGCCCCGAATATCGATCGCGGCAACATGCCCCTCGTCTACATAGAGGTCAGCTCGGCCCATCGGAGGATGCACGACCACGCTATCGATCCTGGCCAGGGTGAAGCCGTGGGAACGATACACTTGTAGAAGTTCTCGCTCCATCGACTTCATATTCCCAGAACGCACAAGTGGGAAGCCGACATTGTGCTGCTCCGCCAACAGAGCGGAATCCAGGAAACGGTGCGCGGTTCCGACAAATCGAATTGCTTGCAGCGACTTGAGCAGCGTATCCCCCTTCATCGGAGCAGGCTTCAGAGGACTCGCGACGGCGGCGGTGATACGCTCAATTTCGGGAAGCATCTTCCGCGCCGCTTCCCTTCCCGCTTCGATCGCCTGTTCGACATTTGCGAAATCGGTCTCATCGAAATGATCGAGATCCGGCGTAATGGTACAGTCCGCCAGTTTCAGTTCCTTTGCGTTCTCCCGCATCATCATCAGCGTGACGACCTGATCGGCCACGTTCCACGGCGAAGTCAGCGCATCGCGAGGATGCAGGCCCGCTGTCGTGTTCGAAACCAATATCCGCTCGGCGCCGAAGGACTTCGCCACGTCGGTGGGAATGTTATCGAGCAAACCGCCATCCATCAGAATGGCGGAATCGCCGGGAACCGGATTGAACCGAAGTGGTAGCGTGGCACTCATGCGCAACGCTTCGGTCAAGTCCCCGCTCGTCACGAGCTTCCGCTCGCCATGCACAATATCGGTGGTCACGGCGACGAACGGAACTTTCATGTCCCGCAAGAAATCTCGGGGCACGCCGCCCGGCGCGCCCAGCACCATGCTGTTCAGCAGCATCGTCAGCTTTTCGCCGCTCGAAATCGCTTGCGGGAACTCCGGATGAAAAAACCCGGTGAACCGCAGCGAGAGCAGCGCATGGTCTACATTTTTTTGAGAGAGAACTTTGTCCGCACGATCCGACTGCGCGGTCAGTTCCAGAATATCGGGCCAGTCGATGGTGGTGGCAAAATGTTCCAATTCCTTGGGCGTGTAACCCGCCGCATAAAGCCCGCCAACCACTGCGCCGATACTCGTGCCCACAATCAGATCGACGCGAACGTGCGCCGAATCGAGCACATCGAGCACTCCGATATGCGCAAAGCCCTTGATACCACCGCCCGAAAGCACCAATGCTACCCCTGGGGAATGCGGAAGTCTTGAAGCCTCCGGGAGTAGGGCAGGAACATCCTGCCCATGTGCAATAGCAGCACTGAGAAGCAAAAAAACGAGAGCGAACCGAGCGAACATTTGCGATGTGAAACACGCACGACCGGGGACTTAATCCCGATACATCACCGATGCTTCAACTCTCTTTTTCGTAGATTGCAAGCTTGCCCGAAATATTTTTTGAAGAATGATGATTCGGTAGATCGCCCCTTCGGGGCTTAGGGATTTGATCGGATCGCATACCCAACATTCCGCTTCGCTTCATGTTGGGCTGCGAGTACATCGTCTCTTCGGGACTTTTTTTCGTCCCTCCGGGACTCTGGGTCTTAAAAACAATCCCGCCCCGGGTTCCGCTTCGCTACACCCGGGGCCAAAAATATTTCGTGCCTACGGCACTGGCAGATCTTTATATTTTTTTGAAAGTCAATTCCGCATTTCAAAGAAAGTGGATTTCCAAAAGCAACGTAAAAATAAAAGATATTTTTTAAAATATGCTGAAACATTTTATATTTTTTGCGTATAGAGGAGCAAAATGAATTTTCAATTCTTTGAATTTTTATTTTTTCACTTTCCCATGTCCTTAAAAATACTATCAAAAACAACGCATTTCCTTTCGTCTCATGAAAAGAATGGGGCGATTCATGAAAACGCATCCAACACACACTATAAAAATTTTGGCTGGGTAAGAAAAATAGCCGCTTGGCCGAAAATAAAATGAGACCTGGTTTTACCATAGATGTTGTGAAGGAAGAAAAGTCGGCATCTGTTGGTTTAGTACTTGAAATGACAGAACAGAATTCTATGGGGTATTTCGATGCGCATTGCCATTTGCAGGATGCTCAGTTCGATATGGACCGTGCTGAGATGATTGCGGCGTCGCGGGCGGCGGGGGTTTCGCATTTTATCGTTCCGGCTACGGATGTTGGGAATTTCGATGCGACTCTCACTCTTGCGGCCGCGGATGAGCGCATTTTTTGCGGGCTTGGGATTCACCCCCATTCGGCAAAAGAATGGAACTCGGATGTGCGGGAGCGAATTCGAGAGGAAGCAGCAAAAAACAAGAAGATCGTGATGGTCGGCGAAATCGGGCTGGATTACCATTACGATTTTGCTCCGAGGGATGTTCAGCGTGAGGCATTTTCGGAGCAAATCGAGTTGGCAATCGAGCTGAAAAAGCCAATCGCGATTCATACGCGCGAATCGGAAGAGGATGTTTTTCGAATCGTCGAGGAGCATTATGCTTCCCTTCCGGCGGATGTGCCTCGCGGGCAGTTTCATTGCTTTTCGGCAAGTATCGATTGGATGCACCGAGCCATCGCGTTAGGATTTTATGTGAGCTTTACGGGAAATATTACGTTCAAGAAGAGCCCATTGGATGAAGTCGTGCGAGAGGCGCCACTGGAGAGAATCCTGCTGGAAACGGATTCGCCGTATTTGGCACCCGACCCGCATCGGGGAAAACGAAACTCCCCTGCCATGCTTCCGTTCACTGC
>DASYAJ010000423.1:0-1591 GCA_036501405.1 Kapaibacterium sp. (SeqCode) | reverse complement strand
CGCATTCATCATTATCCGAAGCAGCTTTCGGGCGGTCAGGAACAGCGCGTCGCGATTGCCCGCGCCATCGTCACCGACCCAACGATCATCGTTGCCGACGAACCGACGGGCGATCTGGACCGCAAGTCTGCCGAAGATGTGCTTGCGCTGCTCGAACGGCTGAATCAGTAATTCAAAAAAACGATTGTGATGGTGACGCACGATCCGAACGCCGCCGAAAAAGCACACAAAACTCGGCATCTGGACAAAGGGGAACTTTCGGTGAATTAATAAATCCCCCCGCCTTTGCAAGGCGGGGGTTAGGGGGTGGTTCATGCTTGGACCACAACCACCCCCCGGCCCCCGCCTTGCAAAGGCGGGGGGGGGTGTATGATAAAAATATGAAAATCGCCAAACTCATTTTTCGGAACGTATTTCGGCATAAGCTGCGCGCCGCGCTGACCATCCTCGGCGTCGCGATCGCGGTCATGGCCTTCGGGCTGCTGCGGACGCTCGTCACCTCATGGTATTCCGGCGCCAATGCCGCCGCGCCAGACCGCCTTGTGACGCGCAATTCCGTCTCTTTTATTTTTCCGATGCCGCTGGCGTATCGGGACCAGATCCTTCGGGTTCCCGGCGTAAAGAATGTCACTTACGAAAGCTGGTTCGGTGGACAGTACATCGATAAGAACCATTTCTTCGCGCGGATTGCGGTCGATCCGTCAACAGTGTTCACGATCTATTCTGAATATCTGATGCCACCCGATCAGCTCGCGGCGTTCCAAAAGGAACGCAATGCCTGTGTCGTCGGTGCGAAGCTGGCAGAACAATATCATTTCAAGATTGGCGATATCATCGCGATCACGGGCGATATTTTTCCTGGGAACTGGCAGTTTGTGGTGCGCGGAATTTATCACGGAAAAGATCCCTCCGTCGAAGAGAATACCCTATTCTTTCAATGGGATTATCTGAACGAGCACTTACTTCAGACGACGCCCTCGCGCGCGAATAATGTCGGCTGGTATGTGGTGCAGGTGAACAATCCGAGCGATGCGGCCGCCGTATCGGAGCGCGTCGATGCGCTCTTCGCAAACTCTGCGGCGGAGACAAAAACGGAGACGGAAAAAGCGTTCCAGGCGGGATTTATTTCGATGTCGAGCGCGATCATCACATCGCTGCAAGTGATTTCGTATGTCATCATCGGAATTATCTTCCTGGTGCTGGCAAACACGATGATTATGACCGCCCGCGAACGCATCCGCGAATATGCCGTGCTGAAAACGCTTGGCTTCACCGGGCAGCATCTCGTGATTTTAATTTTTGGCGAATCGCTTGCGATCGCGCTGCTGGGCGGCATAGTGGGAATTCTTATTACGTTCCCAGCGTGTGCCGGCTTCGCAAAAGGAATGCAGGCGTTCATTCCGCGCTTTATTATCGAGCCGAGCACGCTGATTCTTGCGGCGGTCTTTGCGGTGTTGGTGGGAATCGTTTCCGCGATTTTTCCGGCCAACCGCGCAATGAAAATCAAGATTGTCGATGGGCTTCGCCAAGTCGGTTAATCCGCGTAATCCAGGTTCTGTTTTATGAAAATTCCCCTAAGCTATAGTTTCCG
>DASYAJ010000422.1:0-8406 GCA_036501405.1 Kapaibacterium sp. (SeqCode) | reverse complement strand
ATGTGACTATTCCGCTTGTGCTCTCGAATGCGCAGGGAGTGCCGCTCGGAACGACCCGATCGTTCACCGCCGTGCTCAGCTTTAATTCCACGCTGCTGATTCCTCAGCAGCCCTTTGCTTCGAAAGTGCTGAAGCCAAACGGCGATCTCGCGGTCACATATAACGGAAGCACGAATACGGTCAATGGAACGATTTATAGCCCCACTTTCCTTGCGGCGTTAGGGGACGATAGCTGTACGGATGTTATCATCGATACGTTCTTTTGGGATACTCCAAACATTTCCGTTAACCGGGTTCCCGGCCAGTTCTGCCTGACGAACATCTGCATTCAGGGCGGTCCGCAGCTTATCGATCCGAACGGAACGGTCTCGATCAGCGCGCCAAAGCCGAACCCCGGTTCGACCAGCATTTCTATCGATTATCACTTGATCGAAAAAGGGCAGACGACGATCACCGTCTATGACGTGCTCGGGCACGAAGCGATGCAGCTCGTGAACGTCAATGCTACACCCGGAAGCTACACGGTGACGGCGGACGTCAGTTCGCTTCCGGCTGGGACCTATATTTATTCTCTCCGCACGCCTTCGACCGTGACCTCGAATTATTTGAAGATCGCTCGATAACATTATTTGAAGATCGCCCGATAAATGACTCGTTCTCTTCTTTCCTCTTTCGGACTGCTTGCAGTCTTGACGATCTGCTTTATTCCTTCTGCGTCTCGCGCGCAACAGGACCAAACGCCGCCGCCGGAACCTTCGAAAAGCTCGTATGGCGTCGTGCTCGATGGCGCCCTGAACCTTCAGCACTCGAATTTCCAGGAACTTCCCGGCGTGCCGAACTGCTGCCCGCTGTTCCAGAATGGTTCCGGACTTGGCGGCTCGTTCGGGCTTTTTTACGATTACGATGCCTTCGGCGATGGGCTTCTTGGCGTTCGCGCGGTTTGGAGTCTGCTCGGCGGGAAGCTTTCGACGACTGAGACAGTGCTCGTTGACGTCGCCGATGGCAACGCGCTGAACCTGCCGCTGCTTTATACCCTCAATTCTCATTTTTCTGTGGCGGAACTTCAGCCCTATTATAAATGGACAACAGGGAATTTTGGGTTGATGGTCGGGCCGACAATCGGTTCCGTGATCGGCAGCACGTTCGACCAATCGGAAACGATTCAGGGCAACCAGGGAGTGTTCGTCGGTGGAAGTCGCAGCCGCAATATTTATTCGGGAAACATTCCGGAAGCGCAAAAGCTCTGGTTCAGCGTATTCGGCGGCGTGAGCTATTCGCTTCCGCTTAATCATTCCGGCTCGCTGCATCTCCTTCCAGAAATCGTGTACGATCAGGGTTTGACGCAGATGGTCTCCGGCATTACCTGGAACATCAGCGCGCTCCGCGCCGGTGTGAGCATCGCCTATACACCGATTCACTATTTCGAGCCGCCTCCGCCTCCCGCGCCACCACCTCCGCCGCCACCGCCGCCAGTAAAACCCGCGCTTATCGCGAGCATCAAAGCCTATAGCATCAGCAATGGCGTGAAGGACTCGACGAACCTTTCCGTTCGGGTCGAGGAATTTTATACATCGACAACGACGCCGCTGCTTCCTTTCATTTTCTTCGGTCTCGATGACGCGCAAATTCCCGCCCGCTACCATCGCCTGACGCCGGAGCAAGCGGCGACATTCGATATTTCGAAAACAGATTCGACCGATAACGTCCACGTCTATCACGACGCGCTGAACATCATCGGCCAGCGAATGCACGCGCACCCGAGTGCGAAACTTACGCTCACGGGATGCACCTCGAATGATCCCCAGGAACTTGCGGACCGAAACCTCGCCAATGAACGCGCCGGCGCTGTGGCCGTTTATCTGGAACGAGTGTGGAACATTACGCCGGATCGCCTGAAGATCGAAACAAAGGGGCTTCCGGGCAAACCTTCTTCCCTGACCACCGACGATGGGAAGGAAGAAAACCGGCGCGTGGAAATCACCGCGAACGATCCTTCAATCCTGGGTGTGGAAACACTGGGCGATACCGACCTTTCGACGAACCCGCCGGTGATGGAGTTCGTCCCGACTGTACAAGCACAAGCGGGCGTGAAGTTCTGGGACCTTTATGTGACGCAGTCCGTGCTGATCGTACACCATGAATTTGGGAAAGGCACACAGCCCAAAGCCTGGAACTGGGACCTCCATGCCGCTGCCTCAAATATTCCCCGAACAGAAGATTCCCTCGAATATGGTCTTGCGCTCACCGACTCTGCCGGACAGCAGCTGACGGCGACTGGAACCATTCCCGTTCATCAGGTTACGATCAGCAAGAAACGGCAGGAGCGCGTTGCCGATCGGGAGATCGACCGCTACACGCTGGTGCTATTCGATTTCGGTTCTTCGAAAATCGACCCGCAAAACGAGCGGGCCATCGAATATATCAAGAAGCAGATTACGCCGGGAACCCGCGTCGAAATCACCGGCTATGCCGATCGCAGCGGCGAGGAAGCTTATGATCAGCAGTTGACCGAGGACCGCGCCAATGCCGTCGCCAAGCTGCTGGATGCGCCGAACACGACCGCAAAAGGCGTCGGGAAATCGGTGCAGCTTTTCGATAATAACCTTCCCGAAGGCCGCTTCTATGCGCGCACGGTTAATATCATACTCTACAAGCCGGTGAATTAGTAACGATCACCCGATATTTTCAAAGGCCGCCATCACCCTGGCGGCCTTTTTTTGTCTTTACTATTTCCTAAAAATCGGTTTTGAACCATCGGTCCAAAAATTGTGCTATATTAGGCACTACTTTGATGGGCACCTATTGAAGGCGAAAATAAAAAACAAAGGAAATGACAAGAAGGGAAGAAATAAAAAAAGGCGAAATCCTGCAAAAAACGAGGTTATCCGATTTTTACTTCATGAAAAGAAAATGAATATTAAACGCACACAGCACAGATGAAAAGCAATTCTGAAGAAGAAGCAATTTTAGAATAGAAAAGATTACCATGCGAGGAACAGAATTAATTATTCAAAACCGATTCGAAAATACCAGCCGCGAAACGTTCGACGATGGCTGGGAAACATTAGCGGAGGAATTGCCGGTCATCCAGACGCAATTCCTGAACGATCATGCGAAGAGCATTCTCTTCAAAAACGACAGCCCGGATATGCCGATGGCCTATTCCATCAATCCGTATCGTGGCTGCGAACATGGCTGTGCTTATTGCCGCGCGCGGCCCTACCACGAATATCTTGGCTTCAATGCTGGGATCGATTTCGAGACGAAGATCATGGTCAAGCACGATGCGCCGGAACTTCTTCGGAAGGAATTCTCCAAGCCGCATTGGATGCCGCAGTCTATCATGATGAGCGGTAATACCGATTGCTATCAGCCGGCCGAGCGAGAATACAAGCTCACGCGGCAACTGCTGGAAGTGTTTCTCGAATTTCGGAATCCGGTGAGCATTCTGACGAAAAATGCACTGATCTTGCGCGATCTCGATTTGCTCACAGAGCTTTCAAAGTTGAACCTTGTCACGACGATGCTTTCCATCACCTCACTCGATCGGGAACTCCGCCGGAAGTTAGAACCTCGGACCTCGACCGCTGAGCGAAAGTTCCACGCGATGTCGGAGCTTGCGAAGGCAGGCGTGCCGGTCGGCGTGATGGTAGGGCCAATCATTCCCGGCTTGAACGACAATGAAGTTCCCCAAATCCTGAAGCGCGCGAGCGAGAACGGCGCGAAGTGGGTTGCGCATACCATTCTGCGATTGCCTTATGCTGTCGCGCCCATCTTTACCGATTGGCTCGAAAAAAATTACCCGGAAAAAGCGCATCGGGTGATTACGCGGATCAAGATGATTCGGAATGGCAAGCTGAACGATCCGAATTGGGGAACCCGCATGACGGGCGTTGGCGGGTATGCGGATTACATGCATAAGATCATCGAGGCGCTCTCGACAAAATACAAGATGACTGGGAACCGTGTGCCGGTGGCGCTCCACCATTTTCGACGGGAAGGAGATTGGGGACTGTTCTAAACTTTACGAAACATGGACCGCAGAACGTTCACGAGCTTGATTCCGGAACCGGAAAGATCGACCGTTTTCGAGCACCCATCTTCGAATTTCAGAAGAAGGAGATGATCGCCAATGACTCTTACATCGTCAACGTAATGGATTTCGTGCACTTCGCTCATTTTATTAAGGGGTCGATCGGCTTAATGCGCTTTTTCGCGGTACCTCTGGATAACGATGTCGAAAAATCGGCTTAATTCTGGCATAATACAAATACAATTCTACAGAAAATTTCGTCGCCACTAAATTTTTCGGAAACCAATCTTCCCATTTTGGGTTTCCATAGGTCTTCATGGAAGAAACCCGGGGAATAGCCGAGCAGAAACAGACGCCAGAGCAGGGCCTTCGCAGCCGTATTACCGGCGCGGCGCGGGAGTTGTTTCTGGAGCACGGCTATTCGAAAGTTTCTGCCAGCGAGATTGCGCAGGCCCTCGGCATTAGCAAAAAGACGCTGTATCGCGAGTTCGAAACGAAGGAAGATATTTTGCGAGCGGTCATTCTGCCGAAGCTGCAAGAATCGGCGCGGGAAATCGATGCGGTTCTCGCGAACAAAGCGATGCCCTTTCTCGATAAGCTGAAAGAAGTGATGTCGATGATCGGCTTTTCGCATCAGCGGGTTTCGGCGGTATTGGCACGGGACGTTTACGTTCATGCGCCGGAAGTCTGGCAGGAAATTCACGAGGTGAAACAGGCGCGGTTCCGGAAATTCGGGACGCTGCTGGAAGAAGGCATTGCGCGCGGCGTGTTCCGCTCGGATGTACCGGTGGAAGTGATGCTCCGGAGCTATACGGCAGCCGTCGATACGATCATGGCGCCGCAAACGCTGGGCGAACTTCCGTGTACGGCTCAAGTAGCATTCGAAAGCCTCATCAAAATTTTATTCGAGGGGATCCTCGAAGCAGACCCGCGAAAAAAATCGGTAAGAAACGGCAAAGCAAAAGCAGGCGTCGCAAAAAAAACAGCGAAGTCTATTCCATCCGAAAAAAAAGCGCGGGCAGGCAATAATAAAAAGCTTGCATCGTCAACGATCCATTAATTCAGTCTATGGCCGAATCACGAACAGAAGAAACAATCACGAAGTCCGAATCCGTCAAAGCGGACGGACAGCAGACCAATGGAAAGGTCGTCGAGGAGACGAAGACCGTGGAACGAAAAGGGCCGGTCAAGCGGATCCTGCCGTTCTTTTTTCTTGCGATTCTCGTCGCGGCTGCGATTTATGGCTGGCATGTCATCCAGTATAATAAGATACACGAAGATACCGACGATGCGCAGATCGATGCGGATATCAGCCCAATTCTTCCGCGCGTGTCCGGCTACGTGCAGGCGGTCTATGTGAACGAAAACGATCCTGTGGATTCGAACACGGTGCTCGTCACAATTGACAATCGCGATTTGATGATGAAAGTGAGTTCTGCCGAAGCCGCATTAGCGGCGACGGAAACGGGCATTCGGAGCGCGCAAGCATCGACGACGGCCGCGAGCGCGAATATCGCCGCAGCCGAAGTGAACCGAAATAAAACGGCGCAAGATTTGGCGCGCGCGCGGGGTGTCCTGGCGGGCGGCGCGATGACGAAGGAACAATTCGATGCGATTCAGGCGTCCGCGCAAGCTGCGGAAGACCAGCTCAAGAGCGTGCAGGACCAAGCTGCGGCCACCGAAACACAGATTGCATCTGCCGAAGCGCAAGTGAAGGCGAAACAAGTCGATCTCGATAATGCGAAATTGCAGCTCAGTTATGCCACGATCATTGCGCCGGTGGCGGGAACGGTTGCGAAGAAAAATGTGGAACTCGGAGAATTCGTCCAGGCTGGCCAGCCGCTGATGGCGATTGCCGAACGCGATATTTGGATCACGGCGAATTACAAAGAGACACAGCTCGACGATATTCGTCCGGGCCAGCCGGTCGAGTTTACCGTCGATGCGTATCCCGATGCAGTGTTTCATGGGAAAGTGCAATCGATCTCTCCGGCCACGGGAGCGAAGTTTTCGCTATTGCCGCCGGATAATTCGAGTGGGAACTTCGTAAAAGTCACGCAGCGCGTGCCGGTCAAGATTCTCGTCGATCGCGGTAACTATAGTAAAACACCGCTCCGTCCCGGCATGAGCGTGGACGCGACCATCTCGACAGGAAAATAATCGTAGCCATGACCTTCCGGTCACGGCGAATGAATGGAATAAATCTACTACCGTGACCTACAGGTCACGGCTACCAATGGCAGAACAAGGATTTCGTAAATGGATCATCGTGATCACCGTCGTCTCGGCGGCGGTGATCGAGCTGATCGACACTTCGATCGTGAACGTCGCGATCTCGGATATGAGCGCGTCGCTCGGCGCGACGATCGAGGACGTCGCGTGGGTGATTACGTCCTACGCAATCGCGAACGTCATTATTATTCCGATGACGAGCTTCCTCGGAGGGTTGTTCGGGCGAAGGAATTATTATGTCTTCTCGATTTTGCTCTTTACCGCTTCGTCTTTTTTCTGTGGCAATGCGCACACGCTGACGGAACTTATTTTTTTCCGATTTATGCAGGGCCTCGGCGGGGGTGCATTGCTCTCGACGTCGCAATCGATTTTGTTCGATACGTTTAGCGTTGCGGAACGTCCACTCGCCTCTGCTATTTTCGGATTGGGCGTCGTTATCGGTCCGACGATAGGCCCAACGCTCGGCGGATGGATCGTCGATAACTTTACCTGGCCCTGGATTTTCTTCGTTAATCTTCCGATAGGCCTTACCGCCGCCGTTCTTTCCTGGACGTATGTAAAGGAACCAAAAGATGAGCGGAAAGTCGGCGCGATCGATTGGGCCGGTATCATCCTGCTGATTATTGGAATCTCGTCGCTTCAATACGTGCTCGAACGGGGCCAAACCGAAGACTGGTTCGACTCCCGCACTATTGTATTGCTCACAGCAACATCGATTATCTCCCTCGTGCTTTTTGTTTGGCGGGAACTAACGACAGATCATCCTGTCGTGGAATTGCATGTGCTGAAAAGCCGGACGCTCGCCTTTTGTGCGATTCTCACGTTTATCATTGGCTTCGGACTTTTTTCGTCCGTTTTTATCATTCCACTTTTTGCGCAGCGATTGCTCGGTTACGATGCAATGCAGACGGGCTTGCTGTTGCTGCCGGGAGCAATTGTTACGATGTTCGTGCTGCCCTGGGTCGGAAAAATTCAGCAGAAAGGAATGCCGCCGCAGCTAATGATCTTTCTGGGGTTTGTGCTCACTGCACTTTACACCTGGTTGCTTTCGCGCATCAGTCTCGAAGCTGGATGGTGGACGTTTTTCGGGCCGCTCGTCATTCGCGGGATCGGTCTGCCGTTTTGTTTCATTCCCATCACGGTGCTAGCGGTATCGGGGCTATCGCCGCGCGATATTCCGCAGGGCGTGGCGCTCAATAATATGATGCGGCAATTGGGAGGATCCTTCGGGATTGCGATCGTGAATACCTATCTGGCACACCGGATTGGGGTCAATCGTATTGGATTGATTTCACACGTCTCGCAATATAATTTTGCCACACAGGAACGAATAAACCAGCTGATGCACGGGTTCGTCGCGCGGGGATCTTCGCTTGTGGCCGCGAAACAGCAGGCGATCGCGGCCATCGCAGGGATGGTCACGCGACAGACGATGGTGAAAAGTTACCTCGATGTTTTTGTATTTGTGACGCTCTTTTTCGTGGCATGTTTGCCGCTCATTGTAACCATTCGTCAAGGCAAGACGAAAGCGACTGCGGAAATGGCCTCGGCACATTGATACCTGGAACTATGATACGACGATCTTTCGCATTTTTCTTCCTCTTATTCGCCTTCAGCTTCGTACTGAACGCTTCGCGATCGTTCGCGCAGAGCGCGGATGATCGATCATCCTCGGCCGATACGCTGACGCTCTCGGACGCGGTCCGGGTCGCCTTGCAAAATGCCCCGTCACTGGCGGAGGCACAATCGGCACTCGACAAAGCCCACGCGCAATACAATGAAGTGAAAAGTTACGCGCTGCCGCAACTGGCCGCCGACGCGAGCTACACGCGGCTCGATCCGGTCATCACGATTCCCTTCGCGCTTCCTGGGCAGCCAACGGTTGTATTCCAAACGGAGCCGAATAACAATTACAATGGGAACCTTCAATTGCAGCAGCCGATCTGGTCTTTCGGACGGTTCGAAGCGGAAGACCGCGTTGCAAAAAGTGGAATTCAAGCTGCAACGGATAATCTCGATACCTATCGCGCGCAAGTCGCGTATCAAACGACGCAAGTCTATTACGCCGTTTTGACGACCGATGAAGGAATCGCCGTGGAGCAGGATCAATTAAAAGTTCTCAATAGCAACCTTGCCGACGC
>DASYAJ010000421.1:0-1944 GCA_036501405.1 Kapaibacterium sp. (SeqCode) | reverse complement strand
TGTACGCAATTATGAAAATAAGAGGTATGGGGATCATCAACTATGGGACATGGCAAATCCAGAAGAGTCGCCGTACATTAGTCTACGCTACTTGGGGATGGCATACTATGGACGCAATACATCAGCATGTGCCTTTGCATGCTTTCTTTGGAATGTCTATGACAAATACGAAGATAGCGGGTTTCGTTCAATTCGGTATAATGGCGCGGATAACGACGATGTGGGTGAAACCTCGCTAATTTGGGACAAATTTGCGAATCTCGATACATCGACCTACTACACCGCGACCGGAACCTTTAGGGACTTATTAAAATCTTCGGTCGATACATCGGAAGCGGTCTCGATTGAGAAAATTTACGATTATCTTTATGGGGACACAACGCCAATGCGTCCTGCTCAGGTAAAGAATTTAGAAGGCGATTTTAATGGGTGGGAGGAGAACGAAGGAACATTTTTCATCGACTTCTTTTCGGCTAATTTGAGCTGGGATTTGCAGGATTATTACTCTTCGTTTTACCAAAATCTCGCCGATAGTATTCGCGTTTATTGTGATGGAATTCTTATCCACACCCTTCCACCAACTGCAACTACCGATTTGATCGTAAGGAGTTGCATGGGCTGTGGCTGGGATCCTAACACTTTTACTGTTACTGCCTTCAACAGTTCTGGAGAATCGTACGATGCTCCGACGATTATTTCTCCAGCTTTCAAGGCGGCAGATGGACATCCCGTTGAACCATCCCTCATGACCATCCATCCCAATCCGGCAATGAACCTAGCGCGCATTTGCGTTCCGGATTTGGCGGCGGGAACGGCGGTGAAGATGATCGTGGTAAATGCTACAGGCGAGATCGTTTCCACGCTCTACGATGCCACGCCGGATGCGGAGCTGGGTCTCTGCTGCACCTTAGATTGCTCCAAGCTCCCGGACGGCATCTATTTCGCTCGGTTGTGGAACGATGTTCTGGGGCAATCGGTGAAGTTAGTGATTCAGCACTAATTCCCATTTTCCAGCCACGCCCATTCGTGTTCGAGGCGCGGGGCGAGATCGGCGGGAACTTCGTGGGCCATCCCGGGAACGATGTCCAAATGGAACGGAAGCTTTCCGGCATCGCACGAATGTTCCGTCGCTTTAATCGTGCCGAGGAATCCTTCGGTCTCGTATTCGCCGCTCATGGCGCAAATGCGTAGTCCGGCTTCGGCCGAGTTCTGGACCATCTCTGGCGTGAGCGGGGCGTCCATCAACCCCGCCACAGCAATCACGCCCTTAATGCGATCGGGATGGACAAAGCCATATTTAATTCCCGCATTCGCTCCCTGCGAAAATCCGGCGATGTAGGTCTCCGGCGTGTAGCCGCAAACTTCCGCATAGCGATCGAGCGTGCTGGTGATGTAGGGATCGCAGACATTATAGGTATCGTCCCAGCTATTGTCGTTCGCAGAATAGCGCAGGCATCCGGGTGGAATCAGGACAACGACATTCAACGAATCGGCCACCGCGCGCCAGTGCAGCGCGAACTCCCGGTACGAAGCGTTCCCGCCATGCAAGGCAAGAATGACCGGCCGGTGAATGCGAAGAGAATCTTTTAGACGTGACGAAAGTGAATCGAGTGCGATAAGCCGCTTCGTCGAGTTCGTTCCATCCGGGTTCTGCCGGAAGCAATGGGGAACAATAACGAGCGTCGGTTGCCTCGGCCACGAGCTTGCCGAAAGCTGGCGCATTGTTTCAAAGCAGGTCATAAGCGAATCGAGCCATGCGCCGCCGGTAACTTTTCTCAGCGTCTCATCGCCGCGAATGACATCGGTGCTCCAATAATCGCTTTGGAGCGTGGCCAGCATCGCTGTTTTCGCGAGAGAGGTATCGCCTAAGCGGGCGGAAGTGCTGGCAATACCATATTCGGCAAAGCCATAATACCATCGCGAGACAGCCTTTGGGGAACCCTG
>DASYAJ010000420.1:0-3268 GCA_036501405.1 Kapaibacterium sp. (SeqCode) | reverse complement strand
CGAATCTTTCAGAAGCGGGTTCGTATGGTAAATGAACACTTCTTCGTAGTCTGATAACCCATCGCCATCGGTATCCACTTTGAGCGGATCGGTATGGTACTTGAAAATCTCGTCGTAATCCGAAATGCCATCGCCGTCTGTATCGGCTTTGAGCGGATCGGATTTATATTTCAGCACTTCTTCGCCATCGGTGAGGCCATCGCCGTCGGAATCGGCAAGGCGTGGATTCGTGTGATACTTATGGACCTCATCGCCATCGGTAAGGCCATCGCCATCGGTATCGCGATTGAGCGGATTCGTTCCATATATGCGGACTTCTTCCCCATCGGTCAAGCCATCGCCATCGGTATCGGGATTATTCGGATCGGTATGATAGATCAGGATTTCCTCGAGATCGGTGAGGCCATCGCCATCCGAATCGGCGAGCTGATCGAGCACCGCATCGCCATACTCGTAAAATCCCGGTTCCTTTCCAAAGCCCAGTTCGTAACGCATCGAAAGATAGGCTTCGGGACGGTGCGGACCTCGCGAGGAGCGTGGGAACGCATGTTCCAGCCGGAGCAGGCCGGTTTCGATGTCGAGGTGTTTTAAGTTCCGAAGAACAATTCCTACATTCACGTCGTCGCCGGCAAGATCGGCTTCCATAATAAGATTCCGAAGCCGATATCGAACGATTGCCAGTGGATTGAAGCCCGGGATGCCCTTGTCCGTACTGACATTATATGAATTAAAAAAATTGAGGTGTCGGGAAATCGGTCCGGAACCGGAATACTTTCCGTTCCCGAGTCCAAGTCCTACGCTGAAGCCGTTACGCGTCGAATACCGCACTTCGCCGCCAGAACCCGGAATCGCCGGCCCCATTGTCACGTCTTCCGCCATGTCCTCGGCAGAGGCTTCGCGCAAGAGTGCACCGTAGTCTGCGGTATCTGGTGCATGACCGAGCCAATAGGTAAAGAGGAACGAAAACGAATTGCGGTCCGGATAAATACTCTTGTCGCTCTGACCGTCGCCAAGGTATTCGTTGGCGTCCTTTTTTGCGAAAAGGTTCTCGCCGCGAATGCTGAGCGCGAGACGAGAGGAATCCCCTCCGACGGCAAACCGATCGATTTGGAATTGCGGGTTCCAGTAAACAAACGGCAGCATATCCGAGGGAAATAGATAAGACATCAGCCCGACGCGAAACTGACCATACTCGAAGGTGATAAACTGATTGAAATTGATCTGCTTCTCAACGACGGGCGCGGTCGAATGCGTAAAATCGTCCCATTGCGAATTGGGCGGCGTCGAAACGCCCCAGCCAAGCGTAACGCGGTAATCGGTAAAACGCTCGAAGGGCGACCGCAATACCATGAACTGCGCGCAGGATGGGCGCGCAAAAATGGCAAGCGCCGCGATGGACGCGGCTATAAAAAGAACGGTGTGGCGAATCCTCACGTGGCAAAAGCCCAAAATTGGCAAACGTTGGGAAGAGGCAGGAATGGAAGGAAATATTCGAGCGAATCGTTCCGCTCCGAAATACAAAAAAAATGGAATGCAAGAATAGTGTTCCGTTGCTGTCGGACCGCTTCGGCTCTTCCGATGTGGTTCTCGCGCTTTTATTGGGCGATGCCACTTGCAGTTTTCTATCACATTGAAATTCCTTCGCCTGTTTCTCCGTTATGCGCGGCAAACAATCTTACTAATCTCCAAATCTACGAAAATCCAGGTTAGACATGACCGAAGCTTATATTATCTCCGCTTGCCGCACCCCTTTTGGAAAATATGGTGGCGCGCTAAAAGATGTGCGCCCCGATGACATGGCCGCGCTTACGATGAAATCCGCAGCAGAACGGGCCGGGATCGATCCGAATGAAATTGACGATGTCCTCTTCGGTTGCGCGAATCAGGCGGGCGAAGATAACCGCAATATTGCGAGGATGGCCGTTTTACTCGCCGGGTTCCCAGAACGAGTTCCCGCTGTGACCGTCAACCGGCTTTGCGGTTCCTCGCTTGATGCGATTGTGCAGGCCGCGCGGGCGATCAAGTTAGGGGAAGCCGAAATTATTATCGCCGGCGGCGTCGAAAGTATGACGCGCGCGCCCTATTCGCTGCCGAAAAACGTGACGGGCGGCGCGGTGTTTGGGAACATTCCTGCGTACGATACCGCGCTCGGCTGGCGCTATCCGAATCCGAAGCACGAAGCGATGTTTCCGCTCGAATCGATGGGTGAAACAGCGGAGAATGTCGCGGAACAGTGGAAAATTTCCCGTGAAGACCAGGATGCTTTCGCGCTCGAATCGCACCGGCGCGCGATTGCGGCGCAAGAGCGCGGCGATTATAAGGACGAGTTGATCGAAGTCACGATTGAAAACCGCAAAGGCAAGACAGTTGTCGCGCAGGATGAACAGCCGCGCGCCGATACGACGCTCGAAAAACTTGCGACACTCAAAGCGGCTTTCCGCAAAGGAGGGTCGGTGACGGCTGGGAATTCCAGCAGTTTGAACGATGGCGCGAGTGCGGTTGTCCTTGCAAGCGAAGCTGTTGTGAAGCGATTGGGCGTGGAACCATTAGGCCGATATGTGTCAAGTGGCGTCGAAGGGCTTTCACCGCGTTGCATGGGCCTGGGACCGATCTATGCGGTACAAAAAGCGTTGAAGCATGCCAAGCTCAATGTGAAGGACATCGATCTTTTCGAATTGAACGAAGCATTTGCCTCGCAATCGCTGGCGGTCATTCGGGAGCTTGGTCTCGATCCTTCTAATGTCAATCCCAATGGCGGCGCGATTGCCATCGGTCACCCGCTTGGCGCGAGCGGGGGAAGATTAGTGGGAACGCTCCTTTATGAAATGAAGCGGAAGAATTTGAAACGCGGTATGGCCACCATGTGCATTGGCGTCGGTCAGGGTATCGCCGGTGTATTCGAGCGAGATTAACATCGATGAACTACGGGAATGGTTTTCATGAGAACGATTCCCGTAGAAAACTCTTGCTTTCGATCCTAAAATGTTGTATATTGAGGAAGTTTAGTTTGCCGGTGATTCTTTTGCCGAAGCCTTGTTCGGAAAACATGCTATTCCGCCGGCCCTTATTTACCTATTCCTCATTCTGATGACACCGAATGAAATTGCCCGAAAAGTGATGCTACGAGCCAAGCAGAAATCGCAGCATGAATCGCTTTATCACGATTCACTGCTGCACGAGATCTCGAGCGCCATTGCCGAAGAACGCGAGCTCCTCAGCCGTTACCTCGATTTTTTGAATGAATCGATCGGAAGAAAGCCAGAACATG
>DASYAJ010000419.1:0-2278 GCA_036501405.1 Kapaibacterium sp. (SeqCode) | reverse complement strand
AACGACATTTTTAAAAAAGTACGTCGGTCCATGGAAATGTCGGAGCGTTACCGTTCAAGCTCATCGGGTATCTCACAACCACGCAGGATGGGCAAACATTCAAATTTGAGGCTTTTTTTCGAAGTGCGGCACCAATTTCGGGATTTTTGTGTCGTACAATTTCATCGTTTTATTACCCCGTTCCATTAGAAATCTCTTGTTACGTTATAAAGCCGACCGGCGCACGCTGGTTTATTTCGCCGTTACCACCCTTGTGTTCGCCGCGCAATGGGCGTGGGGTTTCAATGTTCTGCTTTACATTGGCTATCTTTATCTTTCGGTCGCGGTGACGGTCATCGCGCATAATCACAATCATGTTCCGATCTGGCGCGGCAAGAAGCTGAATGCCGCAACCGATTACTGGCTCACACTTTTCTACGGGTTCCCATCCTTCGCGTGGATTCCGACGCATAACATGAACCATCATGCACTCAACAACCGCGAAGGCGATTACACGATCACGTATCGGCTCACGGAGCACAACCATTTGTTCATGCTCCTTTTTTATCCGACTATGAGCAGCTACTACCAGCAAAAGCCGATTCGCGATTACCTGAAACTCCAATGGACGAAAGATCGAAACTACTTCTGGTTCTGTTTTTCGCAATATGTGCTGCTTGCGCTCTGGATTGCGGTGGCTTTTATTCTCGATTGGAAAAAGGCGCTCCTTTTCGTCATCATTCCGCAGCAACTGGGACTCTTCACCGTGCTCATCTTCAATTATGTGCAGCATGTCCATGCCGATGAAGAATCGAAGTTCGATCACTCCCGTAACTTCGTCGGGTTCCTGAACAAGCTGCTCTTCAATAATGGTTACCACACCGTGCATCATGACAAAGCGGGAATGCATTGGAGCAAAGCGCCGGAAGCGCACGCAAAGATCGCAGCGAATATCTCGCCGGAATTACAAGAGCGCGGATTTTGGAGCTTCCTCTTCCGCTCCTATATTCTCGGAATGTTTTCTTCGCGCTTCCGAACCGAGTCCATGCGGCTGAAACGCCTGGCGCGGCGCGAACAAATCACTGCTTGAGGAAACATCGCGTTTCGGTCTTCCCGCCGATTCGCGCCACGATGAAATAAGGTCCGCTCGCCCATCCTTCTAGATCGATCGTTCCATTCGATGTGCCAGGAATATTTTTCGTAAGCAGACTTCTCCCAATTGCATCGTACAGTTCGATTGTGACGTCCGACCGATTCGGGTTTGCAATCATAATTTCATTCTCGGCCGGATTCGGATAGATGGTAATATCTTTTGCCGTTGCTTCATTCCTCACGGCATCGACCGGCTCACCCAGCGTTTTCACAGCCCAGTGATTGTCTTCGTTCTCGGTCACACAAAGCGCATATTGCCGTGTGCCGATTGTCACCAACAGCTTCGTCAGTGCGATCCAGCTTGCCGCAACCGCCGTCGTCTTCGGACGGAAAAGCGCGGTTCCCAGATCGAAGGCATTCTTCGATTTGCCTGGCGTCGTCTTGATTTCGAAGTCGAACGAGCTCGGATGCACCGTGAAAGAAACGAGCTTCCACGGAGCCGGTGCAAGATAGTTCACCACGCCCACGATGGAGGGATCGAATGCAACGGTTCCTGCAATATCGCTCACCGTATTCCACAGCGAGTCCATATTCGTTCCACCCGCCAAATCGAGTTGCAACGTCAACGAATCGACCCCGCCGTAATAGGCGCTCGCCGATTCGCGGTGCAACGATGCCGGAGCCGAGACGAGCGGCGAAGCCACCGTGCCGATTACTTCGATCGTCGTATCGATTGGACCGGAACCAATGTCATAACGAATGTGAAGCTCCGAAGTATCGATGCCCGCGCCGTTCGGATTGTATTCCAGCTGAAGGCTGTCCGTCTCCTGAAGTGTGCGCGGAGTCGAGCGGGAATCGTTCACAACGATGGTATTCGATCCCGTCAGCCATACGGAGTCGATCGTTCCGGTTCCCAACGGACATCCCTTAATGCCAATCGTCATCGGGGAATCCTGCGCCCCGCATGTCGTTGTCAAAATGTTTTGCGGAGAAGCAGGAAGCGCCAGCACGCGCGGTGGGAGCGGGTTTGCGATGCGACCGATTACCGTCAGGGTCGTATCATGCGTCGTCGCTCCAACGGTATAGCGGAAATGGACGATCGAAGTATCGCTCGGATTCCCATCCGGCAGATAGCGGAGTGGAAGGCTATCGAAGTTTCCAATCCCGTGTGGAAAACTGCGTGCATCCCCAACCGTGATTGCGGTGG
>DASYAJ010000418.1:0-1770 GCA_036501405.1 Kapaibacterium sp. (SeqCode) | reverse complement strand
GCAATAAGGAAAAAGAACTGGAATGTTGGCGCACGAGGAAGCACCAATCACCCCAACTGGTTTGGAGGACAAAATCGACGTGCCCGTTGCATCGAAGACCGAATCGCTTGTCACTTTCACGACCTGATATTGCACCGACTGCCCGGCATTCATCGAGATCGTAAACGGCATTCCTGCTGGATGGACACCGGCGTTGCTCCGCAAAGCATTCGCGGGAATAATCGTAACGCTCGTCGAGTCCTGATTGGCAACGATTACAAATTCGGAAGGTTCATCGTAGTTATACACTCCCTCTTGCTCATTCAGGGATTCATACGAAGCAACGAGATAATGCTGCCCCCAACCGGCGCTTGGAATCAGGTTCGAAGCGTCCGAGGTATAGGCGTCTTGCGATTCGAAATCTACGAACAGCGAGGCATCGTCTGACCAAACATGCAGTGCTTTATTTTCGACAGAATCGCTGGTCTCCATTTCCCAGGAAAGCGGGACATTGAAGACCGTAGTCGCGCCGGGCACTACCGGAAGCGAGACAGGGACGAGGCCATTACCGGCAATGAATGCCGTCGTCGAATCGGCGCTCGAAATATAAATCTTGATAAATTTCCCGCCATCGTTCTCGCCATTATAATTGCTGGGGAACGCGACCCAGTAATCGCTGCTGGTGATAGAAAAGAGATCGTGCTTGTGCTGCGAGTACTGCACACCCGCTCCAGCGGAATGCTGTTGAGCGAAGGAGGCTGCAGACACGCAAAGTAAGCTGAAAACGAGAAGCGATGCAATTAATAGAAAAGAATTTTTCATGGCATAGTCGCTAAAAAAATGGAATTGACCTGGTAAGCGAAACTCACCTATAGTTAAAACGCGCAAAGTGGCTCGGGTTACAAAAATAAATAATGAATAATTCAGAAGCGCATATTTGTTTTTAATGAACGTATCAAAAGCCTTCGTCATATCGGACCTCGTCCGCGTAATCCTTAATTTATGTAATCCCCGCTCAGGGTTTTACTCATACCGCAACGCCTCGATCGGGTTCAGTCGGGCGGCTTTGCGGGCGGGATACCAGCCGAAAAAGATTCCGACCAGTGAAGCGGCGGCAAACGAGAGTCCTACGGCCGATGGAGAGACCACGAGAATCCATCCATTCGATTTCGAAACGAACGAGGATGCGATATAGCCAAGAACGACGCCGATAATTCCGCCAACGAGCGAAAGGGTGATCGCTTCGGTGAGGAACTGCATCATGATATTGAATTGCTTCGCGCCGATCGATTTGCGAATGCCAATTTCGCGGGTGCGCTCGGTCACGCTGACAAGCATGATGTTCATAATACCAATGCCGCCAACAAGAAGGGAAATGATCGCAGCCGAGCGCAGGAGATTCGTCATAGTTGCCGTACTTTGCTCAGCCGCCTGTGCGATTTCGACCTGGGAACGGATTTGAAAATCGTCTGGGTCCGAAGGAACCAGTTTATGCTGCTGTCGAAGAATATCGGTGATGTCTTGCGTGGCCGGCGAAGTCGCTTCGGCCGTGATGGAACTTGCCATGATGTTATTGACCCAGGTAATTCCCATCATTTTTTTCTGGACCGTTGCGAGCGGCGCAATGATAATGTCGTCCTGGTCTTGACCGAAGGAGTTGGAACCTTTTTCCTGCAAAAGCCCGATGACGGTAAACGGCTCGTTTTTAATTCGAATGCTTTGTCCCACGGGATCGACATCTTGGCCGAACAGGTTCGTCGCGACGGTCTTGCCAATGATACAAACTTTCGT
>DASYAJ010000417.1:0-3580 GCA_036501405.1 Kapaibacterium sp. (SeqCode) | reverse complement strand
GGCGAATTCACGGCCGTGGACCACATTTCGTTCCATGTGAATGCTGGTGAAATATTCGGATTCCTTGGCGCGAATGGCTCCGGAAAATCGACGACGATCCGAATGCTCTGCGGATTGCTGCAATCGACGAGTGGGACGGCGACCGTTGCGGGATTCGATATTAATTCCCAGCCTGACGAGATTAAAAAAAATATCGGGTACATGTCACAAAAGTTCTCGCTCTACGATGACATTACCTGTGTGGAAAATATCCGATTTTGGGGCGGAATCTATGGGCTAACGGATGAAAAAATCGCGGAGCGTCAGCAATGGGCCATCGGCATGGCCGGTCTTCAAGGCCGCGAAACGAGTCTGCCTCGCGATCTTCCCGGCGGTTACAAACAACGGCTTGCTTTGGGCTGCGCGATGCTCCACAATCCGAAGGTCGTGTTTCTCGATGAGCCGACGGGCGGAGTCGATCCCATCATGCGGCGGCGGTTCTGGGATCTCATCCGACAACTTTCGCAAGAGGGAACGACTGTATTTGTCACCACCCATTATCTTGACGAAGCCGAGTATTGCAATCGAATCATGCTCATCCACGAAGGACGTATCATCGCTGGGGGAACTCCCGACGAACTCAAGACCGAGCATTTGCAAACGCCGGTCTTCGAAGTGGAGACCGATCGCGTGATCGAAGCCATGACCGCGCTCGATCACGATCGGCGTGTCGAAGATACCTCCGTCTTCGGCAGCTTTTTGCATGTCAGCATTCCCAAAGAATTCGATGCGAATAAAACGATTGCGGAAGTGCTGAGTAGAAGTGGAATTGTTCCTACACGCATCGAATCCATCATGCCATCGCTCGAGGATGTATTCATTCGTTTGATCGAAGAGCAATCGAAAAAGAAAGGAGGGGCAGCATGATCTCCCGGAACCGCATCCGCCCGATTATTCGCAAGGAACTACGTCAAATTGCACGCGACCGCCGTTCGCTTGCCGTGCTGCTCGTTGTTCCGGCCGTGATGCTTATCATGTTCGGCTACGCGCTGAATTACGATGTCAAGCATGTGCCGCTTGCGATTTTCGATCAGGATAATACCACGACAAGCAGGGAACTCACCAACGGCTTTCTCCATACCGAATATTTCGACAAGATCGCAACGCTGACGAATGAGAGGCAAATCGACACGATGCTCGTAAAGCAGATTGCACGCGCGGTGCTTGTTATTCCGATCGATTTTGAAAAAGACCTTCGCGCAAATCATTCCGTTTCAGTCCAGGTAATTGTAGATGGTTCCAACGCGACAAATGCCACAGCCGCTGCCGGTTACCTTGCCGCGATGGCGCAGGACTATTCGACCAAAATCACGCTGAACGCGCTTGCTCGATATGGAATTTCGAAGCCAGAACTTCCCATCGATTATCGCGCGCGCATTTGGTACAATCCCGAACTGACGAGTCCGAAATTCCTGGTTCCCGGACTCATCGGCTTCATCCTCATGATCTCGACCGTTGTTTCCACTTCGCTTTCCATCGTGCGCGAGCGCGAAAAGGGAACGATGGAACAGATCGTCGTTTCGCCGATTCATCCGATGGAACTGATTATCGGAAAAACAATGCCATACGTCGTGATTTCTCTTCTGAGCACGACGCTCATCATGGCCACCGGTTATGTCTTGTTCGATGTCGTGATTCGAGGAAGTATTTTGCTCCTGTATCTGGAATCGCTCATTTTTATTTTTTGTGGGCTGGGACTTGGGCTTTGGGTTTCTTCCATATCCGATAAGCAGGAAGAAGCATTCCAACTTGCGACGCTCGTCTCGGTCCTTCCAACTTTCATGCTTTCGGGTTTTGCGTTTCCCATTCGGAACATGCCGGTTGTAATCCAGGCGATCACATATATTAATCCTGCACGGTATTTTCTGTGGACGCTTCGAGCGATCATTCTGCGTGGCGCTGGAATGGACGTCTTCTGGCAGGACACACTTTTCATGGTGATTTTTGCAGCAGGAATCATTACCATTAGCTGGAACAGGATGAAAAAACTATTTTAGAGAAATTTCGATTATGCGGGCCATTTTATTTTTTCTTCAAAAAGAGTTCCAGCAGCTTCGGCGCGATCCGAATCTCTTTCGGCTGCTCGTCATCGGGCCGATCATGCAGCTCATTATTTTCGGCTTCGCGATCAATCTCGACGTGAATTCCGTTCCCATGATTGTGCTGGATCAAGACCATTCCCTTCAGAGCCACGATTTTATCGCGCGCTTTGAGAATTCCGGGTATTTTCCAATCGTGGAACATGTCAATAAACTTTCCGACATTGACCGCTATCTTATTCGTGGCGATGCTTCGCTTGCCATCACGATTCCGCCAGAGTTCGGTAAGAAGATACTGAAAGGCGAACCGGCGAAAGTGGAAGCGATTGTGGACGGTTCCGAAAGCAATGCCGCGTCCGTTGGCTTGAATTACGCGGCACAAATTGTCTCCGGATATTCCGAACAGATCCTACTGGCGAGCTTTGCTCGGCAGGGCGCGGGACAATTAAAGCCGATTACCGTTACGCCAGAAATTCGGGTCTGGTACAATCCCGATCTGAAAAGTCGGAATTATATTCTGCCGAGCCTGCTCGGAACAATTCTCACGCAAGCGACGGTCTCACTGACGGCGCTTGCCATCGTCAAGGAAAAGGAGCGCGGAACGCTCGAACAGCTCATCGTCACACCGATCAAAACATGGCAGATTATCATTGGGAAGCTTTCGCCGTTCGCGATCATCGGTATGATCGACATTCTGCTCGCGCTCGGCGGCGTGATGTTCCTCTTTGGTATTCCTGTTCGGGGTTCCATCGTGCTGCTTTTACTGCTTTCCGTGATTTTTATTTTCACGACGCTTGGCATTGGACTTTTCGTTTCGACCGTCAGCGCGACGCAACAACAGGCGATGATGACTGCCGTTTTCTTTGTCATGATGCCGATGAATTTCCTATCGGGATTTATTTTTCCGATCGAGAATATGCCGATTGCGATCCAGTGGGTCAGTTATCTCTTGCCTCTGCGATATTTTTACGAAATCATACGTGGAATTTTTCTTCGCGGGGCGGGGATGGCCGAGTTGTGGCCGCAGGTTGTGGCGCTCTTTATTTTTGGAACGGGAATTCTTGCACTCAGTTCGCTCAGGTTTAGGAAGAAATTAGCGTAGTCGTGATCTTTAGATCACGTAGGGGGTAGAACCGTGCCTAAAGGTCACGACTACATTTAAGGGCGGCTCACTTGCACCTTCTTAATCTGCTCGACATGATTGTGCCCATGCTCTGCATAAAGATCGAGCAGGTTCTGGAGCGTCATCGTCCCATTATCGGGATGGTCCGCAGTGCGGGCAAGATCTGCTTCAGTGGCAGCTTCGAGGACATTGGCCATGCGTTCCTGAATGCCGGAAATGATGGCGAGCGAAGGAGCGATGTCCCGCTTATAGTCATCCATCTTGGCCCAGAGGTCCTGGTCGTAGGGCTTGAAGAATGGGAACGGTTCCGTTTGAATCAGCTTCATTCGCACGAACGCATCCAGGTGCGAATCGGCGATGTGGTGGACAATCTGCCTCG
>DASYAJ010000416.1:0-2129 GCA_036501405.1 Kapaibacterium sp. (SeqCode) | reverse complement strand
AATCTTTTGCGATGCGTGTGAGCATTCCGATCGTTACGAAATAGATTTTTTGAGAACTTTAATTTTAATGCGGTTCGATTTGGGAAGTTTATCTTCACCTTTGGTGTATTTTGCGACGACGGTCGAATGGAGTCCGCCTCGAGTTGAAAATTCTCCTGTGATTTCCATCCATCGCGGATCGAGCGCGGCGGCGAGGTCCTCCAGCATTTCATTCACGACCGCTTCATAAAAAATGCCTCGGTTTCGAAAACTGAGATAATAGTATTTCAACGCTTTCAACTCCACACAGAGTTGGTCTGGAACGAAAACGAGTTCGATCTCGCCGAAATCGGGCAGCCCAGTCACCGGGCAGACCGATGTGAACTCCGGGTTCGAATGTGTAATCACGTAATCCCGGTTGGGATAGGGATTCGGAAAAACGATTAGCTCTGGTTTCGATGTAGCCATAATTTTGTAGAACATGCTTCAGCTTGTTCTGTTTGTTACCATAGCGCAAGCTAAAGCATGCGCTCCATCCTTATACTCCTCGCAAAACATCCGGCCATATCAGCTTGTGCAATTGCGTTTGCAGCCGCACCGGAAGATGATCCTCTAAAATCCACGCCGCAAGATCATCCAGCGCAAGCGTGCCGGCGACAGGCGAAAAAAGGATGGCGCCTGGACGACCACCCCCTGCCCCCTCCTTGAAAAGGAGGGGGATTTGTTTTTTTGCCCAGTCATAATCTTCGCGTGTGCCGATAACGAACTTCACTTCATCGTGCGAAGTTAGTTCCGCGATGTTTTCGTAACGATTTCGTTTCATCATTCCGGATGACGGCGTTTTGAAATCGACAATGCGTTTCACGCGCCGATCGACTCGTGAAATATCGACATGCCCGCCCGTTTCGATCATCACTTCGTAACCCGTGTTCAGCAATTTGTCGATAAGCATATAGACGCCTTCCTGTTCGAGCGGCTCGCCGCCTGTCAGTTCGACAAGCTTGCAGTCATACGATGAGATGACGCTCAAAACATTATCGACAGTTTTATCCTCACCCTCGTAAAAGGCGTATTCGGTATCGCAATAGGTGCAGCGAAGTCCGCAGCCGGTCATTCGAATAAAGATGCATGGTTCGCCTGCCCGCGTGCCCTCACCCTGTATGGAATAAAAAATTTCATTCACGCGCAGCACATCCGGGCGCTGTTTTTCCGCGATGGAAAGCGCCTTTTGCGTTGCGAGTGTATCGAATTCGGGCATGCATCTCCAGTAACGAGAAGCAGGCGGAGTATGCTCCCCATAATTGGAGTGTAGCGCATACGTTAGCCTGCTCTTTTTCGCTACTCATCGCATAAAGAGAAAGAGGGTAAGGTAGGGCATGCGCTATATTTATCCCTCAAAAAAAGGCTCTTCTCCTGGCTTCAGTGCCGGCAGGAACCACGGACGCGAATCGAGATAGCGAACGCGCTGCTCGACGATTTCAGGGCCATCTCCGGGAGGTATTGGGAGATTGAGTTTTCTCCATAACGATTCCGGGAATGTTTTTACCCGCCCGGGACACAACCACGCAAAAACCCGCAGTACGGAGCCGAGCAAAATTGCATTCTCTCCCATTTTTGCGATGAGCCGATCCCAATCGAGTTTCCCTTCCATGTAATAGAGGAGATTAAAGACATCGAACCAATCGCACCGCTTGCGCTGCATGATGTAGAGCTTGTTCATTATCAGTTCTTCCGCAGGGAGCACCGGGTAACGGTTCCCATGCAAGAGGAGCGTTGTTTCTGCCTTGAAATAATCGTCGTCCAGTGGACGCACATAATTCGCCATCGCCCAGATCAGATCGGCAATGCAGTCATCGCGAGTGGAGCGATAAATCCAGCCGCGATCGTACTGGAGCGTCTCGAAATAATCCTTCGTGCCAATTTTTGTAACGGCGTCGATAAAAATCTGTTTATCGCGTTCGGGAATGTAAAGATCGATATCTTTCGTGTTGCGATAATATCCGGAATAAGTTGCCCAGGCCATCGCTCCGCCAATGGCAAAAGGCCGCCCCGTTTCCCGCGCCGTAGCAAGGACATCGTCATAAAATGCCCATTGACGTTCGGGAATTTTATCAATATTACGAATCGAGTCGGCGTTAACGTTCATCGGG
>DASYAJ010000415.1:0-8195 GCA_036501405.1 Kapaibacterium sp. (SeqCode) | reverse complement strand
AATAGGGCAACGGCAATTCATCTAACTCCCCGGCAATCGCTGTGAGCGTATGGAGGGAGATATTTCCCGATAACGCAAGATCGATGTCCGAATTTGGCCGGAAATTGCCTTTGGCTCGGGAACCGAAAATTCTGACTTCGTTCACTTCACGATGGCGGTCGAGCACATCGCAGATCATTTCTCGCTCGCGGGAGCTCAGTCCGAAGGCACTCATCCGACAGCCTCCTTCTTCAAGAACATGTATAGTTCCTCGAACTCCGGTAAAAACTGTTCCGAAACGTCGCGAAGGGCTTCATCGAATACCGCTTCATCGTAAATATGCGATAAGCGATTTCGACAATCGAGTATATCGATCCATTTCTGGCCATCGCGGATGATTTTTGCAGCGAATGCCTGCTTGACAATCTCTTTCGGCGTATAAGAGACCATTACGATACCGCTGGATTCCAAATAATCTTTTAATGTTTTCCACGCGAGTTCCACGGTGAATTCAAAGCGTTGAATCGTTCCTTCTTTTTCCAAAGCAGTGAGATTATTCATCTCTTCCAACGCCTCCCGCAAGAGCCGCAAGGCGCGCTCGTAATTTTCGAATCGCTGTTTCCACCGAATCTCCATCGCAATATCGATTAATGGATTAACTTTCCCATTCGGTCCCATCGAATATGCGTCGTCTGCACTTCATCGGGATCGTAACCATCGCCCTGACCGGAAGAGGGTGGATTATACCACGACCAATAAATAATAAATCCGCTACCGATAACATTGTCCATCGGCGCAAAACCCCAGAAGCGGGAATCTTCGGAATCGTCGCGGTTATCGCCCATCATCCAGAGATAATCACGCTGGACTTTATATTCGGTCGCAGGCTTTCCATCGATCATAATCTGATCGTTCATGCCAAGCTCCACTTTGTGGCCTTCGCGTTCGATAAAGACCTGCCACTGGTCGATATTATCCTTGCTGATCGGAATCACATCTCCTGCTTTGGGAATTTTAAGCGGGCCGTAATTATCTTTATTCCACTGTGCGCCATGAGGAAAAATTTGCGGGTCGACCGTTCCCGCCGGCTCCGTATCGCGCATCAGAATCGATTCCGACGGGTTCGGGTACACTTTCCCATTCACCCAAAGCTGCTTGTTGATGACCTGAATCACATCGCCCGGAACCCCGACACACCGCTTGATATAGTTTACGTTCTTTTCGTGTGGAATAACTTCATCGCGGTCGCCCGGATATTCAAAGACGACAACATCTCCTCGCTTTACGCTCCAGGTTTTGATATGGAGATGTGGAATTTCGACATTCGTGAAGGGAATGTATTTTGGCGTTTCGAAAAAATAGCCGAGCTTGTTGACGAAGAGATGATCGCCGACGAGCAGCGTGTTTTTCATCGAGCCAGTCGGAATGCGAAACGCTTCGAAGAGGAATGCGCGAATGATAAACGCAATCACCGCGGCATAGAGCAGTGAGGCGAACCATCCCTCTTTTTTCTTGGTCGTGACGGTGGTGGTTGTCGTCGTTTTCGCAGTCCGGCTTGCACGAATTTCTTCGTAGGAGCGCGAGCGCTTTGGATCGCCCTTTGGCGTGGTTCCGGGGTTCGGCGTTGTGCTCGGGGTGGTTTTATCAGCCATTAAAATGATTCTGAAATGATGCTCTTGCTTTAGGGCTTGAATTAGAGATTGAAGATCGAGGTTACTTCGACTGCGAATTCCGTTACGACGTGCGAGCGAATCTCTCCCTCTTTACCGAGAAAGAATGTTTCGTAACCTTTTCCCGAATTCGTAAAGCATTCGATGGAGCGGTCCATGGGGTCGACGATCCAATATTCGCGAACGCCGATACGTTGATAGGCGTCTTTCTTAGTTTTTAAATCATAGTAAGCGTTCGATGGCGAAAGAATTTCGATGACGAGATCCGGTGCGCCGTGGATGCCATCTTGCTGGATAATTGCAAGATTTCCGTGGCGCACAAAAAGGAGATCGGGTTGAAAGACATTTTCATCATCCGCGTAAACGTTGACGGGTGAATAAAGTACTTTTCCCAGTTTAAGCCTTCGAACGATCTGTCCTAATGTCTCGCTGAGAAATTGTGCAATGTCCTGATGATAAGTAGAAGGTGGTGGTACCATGATAATTTCGCCGTCGATAAGCTCGTATTGCTTGCCATCGTCCGGAAGGGCGGCAAGGTCTCGTACCGTTTTATGTGTTTGTTCTAAATCGTAGAGCATACGAAATTTCTTAACTTGAAGAAATGTGGTTCGTTCCCATTAATCCGAAATTTGTAATACGGCCAGAAAGGCTTCCTGCGGCACTTCGATGCGTCCCACTTGCTTCATCCGTTTTTTGCCTTCCTTCTGCTTTTCGAGGAGTTTGCGCTTGCGTGAAATATCACCGCCGTAGCATTTGGCCGTTACATCTTTTCGCAGGGCGCTCACTGTTTCGCGAGCAATAATTTTCGCTCCGATCGCTGCCTGGATAGCAACTTCGAACATTTGACGTGGAATCAGCTCGCGAAGTTTCGAGCATAATTTTTTCCCATATTCGAAGGCTTTGTCGCGATGAACGATCGTCGAAAAGGCATCGACAGGGTCGCCATTGAGCAAAATATCGAGCTTCACGAGATCGCTCAGGCGATATTCCAGAAATTCATAATCGAGCGACGCATAGCCGCGCGAAATCGACTTCAGCTTATCGTAAAAATCGAAGATGATTTCCGACAGCGGAAATTCGTAGTGAATATCGGCGCGCGTGGGGTCGATATAGGTCGTTGTTTTATAAATACCGCGGCGATCGTTCGCAAGCTTCATAATCGAGCCGACATATTCGCTCGGAACGATAATCTGCGCTTTGATATAGGGTTCCTCGACGCCTTCGATTCTTCCCGGTTCCGGCATCGAGGAAGGATTATCGACGACGACCACATCGTTCTTCGTTGTCAATACGCGATATTCCACGTTCGGAACCGTCGTAATGATATTCTGATTGAATTCCCGGTCCAATCGTTCCTGAATGATCTCCATGTGGAGCAATCCAAGAAATCCACATCGAAATCCAAAGCCGAGCGCGATGGAACTTTCCGGCTCATAGATGAGCGAAGAATCGTTCAGCGAAAGCTTATCGAGCGAATCGCGCAGCATCGCAAAATCTTCCGCCGATTGCGGATAGAGTCCAGCGAAGACCATCGGCTTTGCGACTTTGAATCCCGAAATCGCTTCTGGAGCGCCGTTGCGAAAATGCGTTACCGTATCGCCGACGCGGGTATCTTTTACATCCTTCACGCCAGCGATAAGATAGCCTACATCCCCTGCCAAAAGCTGCGTCTTCTTCTCACGCCGCATTTTCAGCGTGCCGACTTCTTCCACGCGATACTTCTGCTTCGTCGCCATGAAGAGAATTTCGTCGCCTTCTTTGATGGTGCCATCGAAGACACGAAGATAGACGATGGAGCCGCGATAGGAATCGAAGACGGAATCGAAAATCAGGCAGCGGAGTGGCGCGTTCACATTGCCTTTCGGTGGTGGAACGCGAAGGCGCACGGCTTCTAACACGTCCGTAATACCAATTCCCGCTTTGGCGCTGGCAAGAATAATATCCTCTTTTTTGCAGCCGATCAGCTCGATGATTTGCTGGCTCACTTCGTCGATCATCGCCGATTGCAGATCGACCTTGTTCAGAACGGGAATGATTTCCAGGCCGGCATCGATGGCAAGAAAAAGATTCGCGATCGTCTGTGCTTCGACGCCCTGCGTCGCATCGACGACAAGCAGCGCACCTTCACATGCGGCAAGACTCCGACTTACTTCATACGTAAAATCGACATGGCCGGGAGTATCGATCAAATTATAAATGAATTCCTCACCCTCCTTCGGGGTGTACCGCATTTGGATCGCATGGAGCTTAATCGTAATGCCGCGTTCCTGCTCGAGCGCCATATCGTCGAGCATCTGATTATTGGTCATTTCGCGGGCTTCGATGGTATGCGTTTCCAGCAGCAGTTTATCGGCCAGGGTCGATTTCCCATGGTCGATATGCGCGATAATGCAAAAATTTCGGATATTTTGGAGGCCCACTGTGGCTAAACCTATGCTTTCTATTATGCTTTCCAGTCGTTAGGCCGCGAAGAACAGAAGGGAGGGGGGAAATGCTCCGACAGCTACAACCGATTCAATAGTTCTCTAACAAGCTCCTTGAGTACCTCTGCTAGTACTTCACCTCAATCGGCTGTTCCACCTGTATGAGCACATCGGTATATTGATTGCCATTAAAGGCATGATTGAGTTTGCCGGTTACAATCACTTCTTTCCTGCTCCGCGCGAGTTTTTTCCATTGTATGAACTGGTTAAAAGGAGACAAATTGACCAATTCAATCTCAGAAACATTGGAGATCGTATCGTTCCAGCCAAAGTAAGCCAAAGTCTCGCTATCCGAATACATGCAAATAGGACGAGCAAGGTGGATAGCATAATACGTGTTCCACACGCCTTTGGGGTCGTGGTTTTCGTTCAAATTAAGGTCAGCTGCTTTCCTTCTTTCGATAACGCCAGTGAGCTTCTCGACGGCTGGCTCGTATTTCAGGCATGGCTGAGCAAGCGCTGGCATTGCGCTAAGAATTATTAAAATAGCGAAGTATTTAGTCATTGCCTATGTGTACCATCCGAAATGTATTAACCCACCACCGACCCGCACGCCTTGCATTTCCGCGCATCCGCGGGAATTTTCTCTTTGCATTCGGGACAGATTTTCGTGGGCGGCTCGGGTGCAGGCGTGGGAAGTAAAGCTTTGGTAATCAGGAATACCACAGCGGAGATAATAAGGAAATCGAGAATGTTCCCCGCGAGATCACCGTATTTTATAGAGGTGACCGTGATTTTGCCGGCCACATCTGTCACACTCTTGAGGATGATTTGCTTCTCGCGCCAATCGCCGGCGGGAAGGACAAGGCTAATGATCGGCATGAGCAAATCGGTAACAATTCCCGTGACAAGCTTGCCCGTCGCTGCGCCGATGATCACGCCAATGGCGAGCGCCATTGCATTGCTTTTGGTGAGGAATTCTTTGAATTGTTTGAACATGGGAATAGAAATGATGAAAAATTACCAACTGAGGCGAGAAATGCCCCCGACATGCTGAAAATGCCCATCGCGGGTAACAAGTTGCAGTTCATGCTGTATGGCACAAGCAGCAATCCCTATATCGTTGTCGAGAATGGGCCATCCGATTTTTCTCAGTTGCGCTTTGATACGCCCATACTGAAGCGAAGTCTGACGGTCGCAGAGGTGCAAAAGATGTCTGCTCATCAAATAATCGGCAGCACGCAAATTATCGTTAATCCGCATTGAATTGTATGCGCCGAAATTCAATTCACCCCAGACAACAATGAAAAAATGGAGTCTTTTATTCTCTAAGGTTTGCAGAAGTTCCGGATTACGTTTCAGGAGCGCAATGGCAGCGTTGGTATCGAGAAGAACATCTACCATTTTGAAACATCGATTTGTTCACACCCTTCCTCGATGATTCGTTCCATTTCGTTAGCACGCTCTTCATCCCAAACCGGGAGGCCGTCCAACACTTCTTCGAGTGAAGCAGCGGAACGATATTCATGCATGGCGCGAGCGATTTCGAGCAGCCGGTTCCCATTCTTGGGGGTCAGTTGCTTCAATTCATCCAACAATGCGTCTTGAATTTCTACCGGTACCATGTTTGTCTCCCTTTCTATACCTTTAGACCGCACTTTCGTTCCGTATTTGTTTCTCCCATGTCTGCGCCATTGTCGGTGGCCCGAAGAGCGTGTTCGGCTCCTCATGGATCATCCGAAAACCGAAGGCTTCATAAAGATGGCGAGCGGCATGGAGAACATCATTCGTCCACAAAACAATTTTTTCGTATCCCGCCTCGCGAGCAAAACGGATACAATCCTCGATGAGCTTTCTTCCGACGCCGCACCCGCGTGCTTTCGGTTCCACGAGCAGTAAGCGCAACTTCGCAACCGCGTCGGTTTGCCTCACAAGAAAAATCGATCCGGCAAATTCGCCATCGAGCTCGGCAATCCAGCAGCGTTCCTTTTCAGGATCGTGCTGTTTCAAGAACTTCGATGCAATTTCGCCGACGAGCGCCTCGAATTGTTCGTTCCACCCATATTCCTCGGCGTAGAGAACCGCATGGCGGTAGATAATCCATCCCATGTCGCCCATGTGCGGCGCGCGAAGTACGATCGCATTCTTCATGTTTCTAAAAGAATTATTTCAAGCAACGAGCCTGAGAATGTATTATTTTTGCCAGATAAAAATAATACATCCATGACCAAATACTTCATTCTCGCATTCGCCGTTGCTTTCGTTGCCTGTAGTAAATCGACCCCGCCACCCGGTCCCACCGATGCGGTGATGGCCACCTACAAAGCATTGGAAGCGCAGGATTCCGCGGCGTTCATCCAAACGCTTTCGCAGGATAAATGCGATGCCTATTCGATGAATCCAAGCAAAGTAACCGAGATCCTCGGCAACTGGAAAGGCAATCATGCCGACGTGAAGGTTCTCTCCGTTGTGCAGAATGATACCGCCGCGACGGTGCTCTATAACCTCAACGTCACCGGCACGCACCCCCACTCGCGCGACTCCATTTTGGCGCGACTCTACATGGAGAACGGAACCTGGAAGCACGGGTATTGAGATCGGCATTATAAAAACGCATAGATAATCCCGATCGAAAGGCCCTCCTTAATCTGCGTGTACGGCGAAATATCCGGCTCGTTGATGAAGAGGGCATTGAGCTGCGTGGAAAAGACTTTGCTGATCTTCGCCACGAAGCTCGCTTCGGCATGAACGACGACACGATCGAGCGTCTTGAACGGATCGAAGAGTTCCAGCTTCGCGTGGAAGAGAACGTTATCGTCCACCGGCACATCGAGCTGGCTCACCGATTCGAGGCCGCCCTCGATGCGCGTTGTGTGGACATCGTCATCGCCGGGATCGGCAGCATATTGATTATACTTGTTTGTCACGATCTCGCGGAGCGCCAGCCCTAAGCGCGTCTGGAACACTTTCGAGCCCATCCATCCCATTCCGACGCTTTGCTTGATAAACGCCGGATCGAAAAAATTCGATACTTCCTGCGCGCCGCCCGAATCGGGATAGTTATATCCCGGACCGAACTGCGTCAGCAGCGCGACATCCACATACGGATTGACGCTCACTCCGAATTTATAGGTCAACTGCGATTCGAGATTGATCTCATCGTCAGTATTGCGGATCTCCTCCCCGCTCGTTTTCGATTGCCCCCATGCGAGGCGGTAGGTGTTCGTCCAGTTCGTATTCGTATCGTTGCGCACCGATTTCCCGGCAATGGACGCGATGTAGGCAAGCGCATCGGTTCCTCCTGCTTCCCAATGAGAGAAATCGATCTGGGAAAAGTTGAGGCCGGCTACCATTTCGTGATGCCAAAGTGTATCGTGCTTGATGGCTGTATCGGTCTGCGCCAACAGCCGAGAACTAACGAAAATGAGGCAAACGCAGGTAAGAAGAAGTTTATGAAGTCGCATGAGATGATTTGATTGAGTGAGTAGCGATGCCAAAGGAATCTCTCAGAAAAATGGTTCGCTGCTGTTTTTCGATGAAGTTTTCGATGTAGGTTGTTTATTTCCCTATTGTTTTTGTGTCTATAAAATTTAGACTGGATTTTCCGGTCATTCTATTATTTTTTTTCCACTCATCTATACTATCACCAAAATGTATAATCAGCCATCACGAAACCGAACAATTCTTCTCCTCACAAGCATGGCTCTCGCGGCGCTCCTTGCAGCATGTTCTTCTTCGACGACGACGAATCCCCCCTCGACCGTCTCGACGCACTTCACGCAGACGAACCTCGTCTCCGATACAGCGGCCATTTCTGCGACGTACATCGATGCAAATCTGCTGAATGCCTGGGGCATTGCCTTTGGCCCCACTGGCAAACCCTGGATCGCATCGAACCACGGTTCCGTCTCTACTATTTACGATACGACCGGGGCCACAGTCCTGGCTCCGGTATCTATTCCGGTACCGGGAGCAACTACCGGAGGCGCGCCAAGCGGAACAGTCTATAATCCAAGCAGCACCGATTTTGGCGGTAATAAATTCCTTTTCTCTACCGAAGATGGGACCATCTGCGGATGGGCTTCCGGAACCGCCGCGACCATCGTGTCCGATCAGTCGTCTG
>DASYAJ010000414.1:0-2691 GCA_036501405.1 Kapaibacterium sp. (SeqCode) | reverse complement strand
GGTTCCCTCCGCCAGTGGGACGTATATCGTAGAACTTTCTTCGAACACGGAACGAAAAGCAAGAGAGGCGGTCGTTCAGAAATAGTGGGGCGACCTATTGCGTTACGGTCACGCTGAGCCGCATTCCTAATTGCGCGTGTCCGAAGACAGGACAATCGATATCGTAGACGCCCGGCGTGAGGTTCACGGTGAGGTCAGCGGAATCGCCGGGAGCAATATCGTTCGGAAGCTGCTGTTCCGTCGTGTTCCCTTTAATTTTGAAACTGTGCTTCATTTTCCCGTCGTTCACAATATGAAAGGTTACCACTCCTCCTGGAAATGCGGTCGGAATATGAATGCGGTATTCATCTTCCAGGACGCTGACAGTCGAGCCATTCGTCGTACGTGTGTAGCCCTCTCCGTTGGTCGCATGTTGGGAACTACCGCAGCTCAAAATAAGGAGTACAAGAACAAAGGATAGTGAAAGAAAAAATGGTCTCATGTTTCAAGGCAATTGCAAGGAACATGCCGGGATTATAGATGAGTCAGAGCTTCTTGAGCCATGCGCGCGCATCGCGAGGATGCCGGAAATGAAGCCATTCACTGTCCGAATATGCTGGCATCTCGATCATTTTCGTAAAGAGTTTTTTCCGCTTCCAGTACGTCTGAAATACCCACACAACCATACTCTCTTTGGAGAACATGTTTCGGAACGATTCCCGGTTTCCATTCCATAATTCCTTTTTGGTGATTGCCCGAGAGACCGTTCGCCAGAGCATTCTGCGAAGCACAATGTGGAATGGATAATCGAGCCAGATAATGAGATCGGCTTCGAGAAGATGCCGAAGATAATTCATATAGTTACCGTCGATCACCCATCGCTCCGCTCTCATTCGTTCCGCAACGGCATCTCGAAATTCGTCCGGATCCATATCGACCCAGCTCGGAAGATGAAAAATCGCGTCGAGTTCGATATATTTCGCGCCAATGCGGTGCGCCAGCTCTCGCGAAAGTGTCGTCTTTCCGCTGCCGGAAGTGCCGATCACGCATACGTTGCGATATGGAAACGAAGGATTCATCTAAGGTACCAGATTGAGCGCGCTCTGCATGTAACCCTCGAAATTTTCTTCCTTGAGCGCCGCTTCCGTATCGTTCCAGGTGCCCGTTAGAACGTACCATTCATCGTTTTTCGATTCGAGTAGGAACGAAAGATTCAGGACGCCTGGCTCCGAGCCGCCTTTATATCCGGCATACGCCCATTTTTCTTTATCGATAGAAAGTCCGGGATTCACCGCTAAAATCTTTCGAACGAAACGTCCATCTCCCGTCGTGGAATGCTCACGAATGTAGTTCAGCACATTTGCAATATCTCGCGGTGATGCAAACCATTCGATCTGGTCGATCATCGTAATCTCCGCATTGAAATGAACGCTGTCATGCGGATAGGCCGCGACCGTTGTAATCAAAAAGCGTTCACGTTGCGGGGGATTAAGGTCGAGGTACTCCTTCCCAAGTGTGGCGTCGCCGGACTTGAGCTTGAACATTTCCAGCGTCGTGAGAAATGGCACATCGCGTGACCAATGTGCGTTCCCAGCTTCCTTGAGCATGGCTTCGATCTTGTTTCTTCCCAGAGTATGAATCAGCAGATCCGTCGCCGTATTATCGCTGATCGAAATCATGAGCGTCGCCGCCGTGGCAAGCGTGACAGGCGAATGGTCCGGCCATTTTTGCATTTCGCCGGACGGGAACGCGCGCTGACCTGAATCGTAATAAATCACATCGCCCCAATGTCGTTTGCCTTCGTTGATTTCTTTGAGCAGCGTCGCGAGCACATAGAGCTTGAATGCGGAACCTAATGCGAGTGCTGTATCGGGATTTAAAGATGCGATCGGTTCGATGCCTCTGTCCGAAAGTTTCGCGGCAAGGAACGCTGCCGAGCCACGAAGATTGCCGAGTTTCTTTGTTAGTTCCGAAAGCGATTTGATTTGCGGAGTAGCGGCGCTCAGCAATAATCCATCGATTAAATGCATACCAGATTCTCCGACCGTAATGTGTTCGTCGACGGTAAAGCCTTTTGAAAGAAAAAGCCGGACTTTTGCAGACGATGCTTTCGAGGAATCGACAAAGTTCCATTTCGTCATGCGGCCATATTGTTTAAAATAATCGGAATAAATTCCCGAAAGCTGCACTGCTGAAACCTGATGGAGGAACTCCGGCGAGAAGAGCGTATCATAACCGCCGGGCGAATCGGAAAAAAGAGCCGCGCTCTCGGCGATCCGTCTCACCAAATCGGCGGAAGGCTGTGCGAAAACGATACCGTTAAGGGATAGAAATGTGAGGAGGATAAGAACTGTTTTCATGGGTGAAGAAGAAGTTCAGTGAAAGAAACATGGAAAACATCTTCGAACGCGGCGAGAGAGCGATCGCGGACTTCTTCCAAGGGAATTGTTCTGGATAAGACTTTTTCAAGGCTTGTCACGCCACGGTCGCGGATGCCGCAGGGAACAATATGCTCGAAATAGGAAAGATCGGTATTGACATTGAATGCAAAACCGTGCATCGTACACCATCGCGAAGCATGAACGCCAATCGCGCAAATTTTTTCCTCCCGGCCTTCGGTTCCCACCCATACTCCCGTTCGTCCTGCAATCCGAAGGCCTTCGATGTCATAGGTTCGCAGCACTTCGATAATCGTCTCTTCGAGCGCGCGAA
>DASYAJ010000413.1:0-6141 GCA_036501405.1 Kapaibacterium sp. (SeqCode) | reverse complement strand
GTCAGCGCAAAGGCTCCCTCCATATTTTCAATTCTCTTCGGGAGTGATAAATTCGTCTGCGAAGGTGTCGGTCGCCTTCGTTTCACCGCGCGAATAACTTCTGCATTCGATCCCATCGCGTTCGCCAGAACTTCCGCCTGATTATATCCCCGCTCCGCAAGGCGGGTGCGATGCAACGGAACGGGAACGATCACGTCAATGGTCGCAGGAACTAATGCTGCCAGCGACCTTCCCAACACCTGCGCTAACTTCGCCATCCCCTGATACTTGAAGGAATGCACCACCGATTGCACAGGCGACGCCGCCATGAATGGAAAGCCTGCACGAGTGTGGGTGAGTTCGATATGGCTTCCCAATTTTCCAAACGCATCGCGCACCCGTTCTTCCACTGGTTTCTCGTGATGTTCGATAATTCGGAGGCAAACATCGCAAAGATAATGCGCCAAACCCTGCTTCGTCGTCCTATGGCGTGCGAACGCCGTCGCCTTCTGGCAATGAACGCATCGCTCCGGCAAAAACAAGCTGAACATGATCTGGGTCGTGGCTACTTGGTCGAGGCGAGAACTTTTTCTAATGCGGCTACTTCATCGCGAATGTCCGCCGCTTTTTCGAATTCCATCTCTTTCGCCGCCACTTTCATTTCCAGTTTCATCTGGTCGATGAGTTCCGAAAGTTGCGCGGGCGAAAGATGTTTCAAAACGGCTTGCGGGGTCAGCCGTTTCTGTTCCCGTTTTTCCACGACCGCATGCTTTCTCGCCTCCTGCTTTTTCGAAACATCCGCAATTGAAGTCGATTGCAAAATTTGCTCGATGGACTTCTTCACGGTCTGTGGAATGATTCCATGTTCAATGTTATAGGCATGTTGAATCTCGCGGCGCCGCAACGTTTCATCCATGACCGCACGCATCGAAGCAGTGATTTTATCGCCATAGAAAATAACGAGGCCTTCGGAATTGCGTGCTGTTCTGCCTGCCGTTTGCATAAGCGATTTTTCACTGCGCAAAAATCCTTCCTTGTCCGCATCGAGCACCGCAATGAGCGAAACTTCGGGAAGATCGAGTCCTTCGCGTAATAAGTTCACCCCGACGAGCACATCGAACTCCGCCGTCCGAAGATCGCGCAAAATTTCGACACGTTCCAGTGCATCGATATCGCTGTGAAGGTAGCGAATCTTCACCCCGACGTTCGCATAATAATCGGTCAAGTCTTCGGCCATCCGTTTAGTCAGAGTGGTAACCAAAACGCGTTCTTCGGCTTGCACCCTTTTGCGAATTTCGGCGAGCAGGTCGTCGATCTGATTTTTCACCGGACGCACTTCAATGCGTGGATCGAGCAGACCCGTCGGACGAATTATCTGCTCCACGATAACCCCTTTCGCTTCCTCGAACTCATACTGCGAAGGCGTTGCGCTGACAAAGACCACTTGATCGAGCATCGACTGGAACTCGCCGAAATTCAGCGGACGGTTATCGAGAGCGCTTGGCAAGCGAAATCCATGCGCCACCAGCGTCTCTTTCCGCGACCGATCTCCCGCATACATCCCGCGCACCTGTGGGATCGATTGATGCGACTCGTCGATAATCATCAAGAACTGTTCCGGGAAATAATCGAGTAGCGTACTCGGACGCTCTCCCGGCTTGCGGCCTGTCAGCGGCGCGGAATAATTCTCCACGCCGGAGCAATATCCGAGTTCCCGCAGCATTTCCAGATCGAACCGCGTCCGCTGCTCCAATCGCTGCGCTTCGAGCAGCTTCCCCTGCTTACGAAAAAGCGAAAGTTGATCTTCCAGTTCTTTTTCGATGGCGATAATTGCCCGCTCCAGTTCCGGCGCGCTCGTCACGAAATGCTTGGCCGGATAAATCGTCGCGCGCGGAGTGGAACCCAAAATTTTCCCATCGATCCGGTTCATGCGGGAAATCCGCTCGATCGTATCGCCAAAAAATTCGATCCGGTAACCTTCTTCGTCCTCATACGCCGGAACGACATCGACCACATCGCCGCGCACCCGAAACGTCCCGCGCTGAAATTCGATATCGTTCCGCGAATAGTGAATTTCCGAAAGCGCGCGAAGCAAATCGTTCCGCTTCACCTCTTGCCCTTCTTCGACACGCAGCATTTGCCGCGCATATTCGTCCGGCGAACCGATACCATAAATGCAGCTTACCGAAGCGACAATAATCACATCCGATCGCCCATCGAGCAGCGCGCTCGTCGCTTTGAGTCGCAAACGATCGATTTCATCGTTGACGGCGAAATCTTTTTCGATAAAAGTATCGGTCGTGGGAATATAAGCTTCCGGCTGATAATAATCGTAATACGAGATAAAAAACTCGACCGCGTTATTCGGAAAAAACTGCTTGAATTCGCCGAAAAGCTGTGCCGCAAGCGTCTTGTTGTGGCTGATAACAAGCGTCGGCCGGCCAATCTGCGCGATGACGTTCGAAATCGTGAACGTCTTGCCGGACCCGGTCACCCCCAGCAGCACCTGCGCGTGGTCGCCTCGCCGAATTCCATCGACAAGCTGCACGATCGCCTCCGGCTGATCACCAGAGGGCTGGTAGTCTGATACAAGTTCAAATAACATATTTAATTACAGCAATTCTTATAGCAACCGGGTGCCTGATTATATTTCTTGGCTTTTGCACTATTGCGTCTTTGCCAAAAATGCTGAAAAGCACGTTATTCCTTCATTCAGTTTTTATTTTTACAGTTGTAATTTAATGAATCGAGCATCCTTTTATTCATGAAGAAGAATTTCAAATTATTCTCTTCAGCTCTCATCCCTGCCGTATAGGTGCCCACCATCTTACCTTCAATTATACGAAATAAAAATGATGATGTCAAGAATTTCCGAAAAAATAATTTCTCGACAATGAGAAACGTCATTCCGAGCGGAATGTTTTTGAGCACAACGAAAAAAACGTGAGAGTCGAGGAATCTTCGCAGTTTCACAACGATGCAAAAACTTTCTCACGCAATCGGAACGTTTTTCGCTCCCGGCTCCGTCGGAGCCAAATAGTTGTAGCCCAGGGTGGAGCGAAGCGGAACCCTGGGCTTATCAAATCGTTTTTAATTTCAAAAGCCCCGTAGAAATGGCTCTCCTATGGCACAATGATTTTGTAATAGTTGTTTGAAATGTATCATGACCCAACTCGAAGTCAAAACCATTGGAGAATTTCTACGATTTTACCAAACAGACCTTGAATATATCGCAAACTTTCGGCGCTTCCTGAATGGTACGATTTCGCCGGAGAAATACATTGAGGAAACTCCGGGATCGTTTTATCGCTTTCTAATCGAATTCCGGATTATTAGGAATCTCGAAAAGGATCAAACTAAAGAGCTCTTACAACTCACGAAGAGGTGGTGCTTAGCTAAGAATTGCGATGATGTCGATAAATTCGCCCTGAAGATCAAAGAAACTGGTCTTAGCCATGGGAAAACACCACGTTCACTAGCCTCGAAGATAATTTTCCTTAACAATCCCTGGAACATCCTTCCCATCGATGCTCGCGGACGTCAAACGTTACACCAAAAGAGTAAATGCTACTACAACGATTACAGATTAGCTGCAAAGCAATTTGTCATGAAGGAAAAGGAATCTTTAGCTTCGATGTTGAAGGAGATCACTCCCTTCCTATCGGAAATAGAATCCACAGTGACACCAGTTCTTCCCAGAATTGAAGTAATCAGGGAAAATCGCCTGATAGACAAACTTCTCTGGGTTAAGGGTGATCCGGACGATCTTATTCCATAAATAAATTGTCGATGTAGCAATACATCCAGTTTTCGTCGGGTTGGAAGGATTTTATAATGGGATGGTCCATGCAATGTGCGTGCTTCGTGGCGTGCTTATTTTTCGATTGATCGCAGCAGCCGACATGGCCGCAGGTCATGCAGAGCCGCAAGTGGACCCAGGTATCGCCCATTTTGAGGCATTCCTCACATCCATTCGGCGTGCGGGCAATGACATCCTTGATGGAATCGATGTGTTTGCAAGTGGTTTCTGGCATATAAATTAAGGATGAGTTACTATAAATCCTTTGAATTTCGACTCGAAGCGGAAGCTCCACTTCTAAAAATTCGCGATTATGACTACCGAAACATCCCCCTCCTTTCGTCTTGAAGATAACACGGAATACATTCGAAAAATTATTGCCGAAAGTCGTGGAGTTCTTCACAAAGACCGAAAGATTTACTTGCTTTGGGCCACACTCCTTGCTGTTGCTGTAGCCGTGACTTATGTTTCGGTTGCAGACCAGCGAGACCTCTATATCGGCATTGTTTGGGCCGGAGTTGCACTGATCGGTTTATTATCGAGTCTTTATTTTTTATTTCAGCAACGTCAACGGATATCGCAGCTCGAAACTTTTGTTCAGAAAATCCAAGGCCTTCCAGCACTCGATGCCTCGCCATTCGAAGAAGGAATTTCTTCCCACAGCCTGGAAATAATGGCGATATTGTTGATGGTGGACGAAGAGGAGTTTACGTTCCTGCGCGATAAAATCGGCGAAACGGATGGGAACCTCAGCATTCATCTCAAAAAATTGGAGGACGCTGGGTATGTCACAACCCGCAAGCACTTCGTCGCCAAAAAGCCGGTATCGAGTTACAAGCTGACGCGCAAAGGTCGCAAAGCCTTCGAAGAGTATCTTCGCAGGCTCGAAGCGATGATTCCACACACATAGGTGCTTCAAGCATCGGCGCCTCCTACGAATAAAAATTGAGATAATTCTTGTGGAACGGGGTTTATACTGAGACGGAATTCAGATTTTTATTCTATGTCAAAACGCTTCTCTTCGGTCATTGCTTTGCTTTTCGTTGCCGTCTTTGCGCATGCGCAATCGCGGATCGAATATCATTTCCCGATGGACGGTTCGCGGTATGTGCCCGCCACATCGCAGATTATCCTGCGCGTTTCCGAACCGATCGATTTGGAACCGGCGGACGTGACGGTCGCCGGCGATACATCGGGCGTGCATGCCGGATCGCTTCGGCTTTCGGATGACGGCCGAACCTATCTTTTTACACCATCGGAATCATTCGCACCTGGCGAAGCGGTGCATGTAAGTGTCGCGGAACAAAATCCGGCCGTCATCACGCCCCTTTTCTTTTCTTTTCAGGTTCAAACGGACGAACAACCGAATGTGCCATTTTTGGAACCCGTTCCATCTCCTTCCCTCTCTTCGGCTGCAAAATCCTCGTCTTCGAAAGAAGACCATATTGAATCGGTTCCCGATGATTTTCCTGTGCTCACCGTTGGAACGAATAATAATCCTGCGCCGGGAGATATCTTCCTGACCAGCTACAAATTCGATGCGACCGGAGGAGCGTATCGCATCGTCGTCGACTCGTTGGCGAATCCCCTCTATTATGCAAAGCCTTCGAAATTTACCGATTGGGACTTCAAACCGACGGGCGATGGCCGCTATTCGTTTCTGGAAGGGGGATATTCTAACGCTTATCTCATGGCTGCCGGCAGCAAATGCTATATTATGGATTCCTCGCTTTCGGTAGTCGATAACTTCAACGCAACAACATCCTCGACGCCCTACACGACCGATTTCCACGATTTCGAACTCCTTCCTCACAACCATGCCCTCATGCTTGCGCTTGCAACGGTCCCTCATGTGGATATGAGCCAGTATGTCAAAGGCGGTAACAAAAATGCTACGATTTTGGGCGCTGTCATCGAGGAACTCGATTCGCTGAAGAACCCCATCTGGATTTGGAGATCGTGGGACTCCGGGCATTATCTGGATACAGATGCCACGAACGATCCCTTCACCGAGGATACAATCGATGCCGTCCATGCCAATGCGATGCAGGTCGATACCGATGGGAACATTTTGCTGTCGGCACGGAGCATGGATGAAATTACGAAAATCAATCGTATGGACGCTAATGGTTCTTTAATGTGGCGCTTCGGAGGAAAGCACAATCAGTTTACGTTCGTGGGCGATTCGATCCATTTTTCCCATCAACATGCTCTTCGAAGGATTCCCAATGGAGACCTTACCTTATTCGATAATGGGAATTTTCATCAGGTCAATATCACCATTATCAACGGCACCGATACTGAAACCTATTTCCAGACCTTTGCTCGTGCCTGTGAATACCGGTTGAATATGCAAACAATGA
>DASYAJ010000412.1:0-4662 GCA_036501405.1 Kapaibacterium sp. (SeqCode) | reverse complement strand
CTATCCTTCGGCGCATGTTCATCCGAGGGGAAAATTGGTGTGGTTTATGGATGAAGCTGCGGCTGGAAAAAAATCTTTAACGAAGGATACGAATTAAGAATTATGTGAGAGGCTTTTGTGGTTCTCCATTCGTAATTTGAAATTCGTAATTTGTAATTGAATCGGCCGTGGCGGAATTTGTCCATCTTCACAACCATACCTATTATTCGCTTCTCGATGGCGCCTGTAGCATCGAAGGGCTGGTCGGAGCTGCGAAAAAAAATGGGATGAAATCCGTGGCGCTGACGGACCACGGCGTGCTCTTCGGTGCCTTCGAATTCTATAAGACAGCGAAAGCAAATGGCGTGAAGCCTATCATTGGATGCGAAGTGTATTTTGTCAACGATGGGTTAGCGACCGATCGGGAACGGTTCCAGGATGCAGAGGGCAAAAATAAAGCTTATAATCATCTTATTCTGCTGGCGAAGAACGAGTTGGGCTATCAAAACCTGATGAAGCTCGTGTCGAAAGGTCATACAGAAGGCTTTTATTATAAGCCCCGTATCGATTTTCAGATGCTGGAAGAATACCACGAAGGGCTTCTGGCAATGACGGCCTGCGCAGGAGGAATTGTCAGTCCGCATCTCATCTCGGGAGATTACGAGAAGGCGAAACGAATCGGAACGAAATTCAAGGATCTGTTCGGCGGCGATTTTTATATTGAAATCCAGGACCACGGTCTCGAACCCGAAATAAAAGTACGTGAAGGCGCGCCGCGTCTTGCAAAAGAATTGGGACTGAAACTTGTCGCAACAAACGATTGCCACTATATCGAACAGCGCCATGCAGTTGCGCATAATGTGCTGCTGCATATTCGCGACGCGGGCGGGAAGGAAACGCCGGACGTCAATAAGCTGAAATACGGGACCGATCAAAACTATTTTCGTTCCGCAAAAGAGATGCACAAGCTCTTTGCGCAATGGCCGGAATCGATCGAATCGACGCTCGAAATTGAAGAGAAATGCAACGTTTCATTTTCGAAGGATTTCAAGATGCCCGCATTTCCGATCCCACCGGAAACGGGCATTACGACGCCGGATGCATACCTGAAACATCTCACGCAACAAGGTCTCGATAAGCGATTTGCTTCGATGACGAAAGAGGTCGAAGACCGCGCGAACTTCGAGCTTTCGGTCATCAATAAGATGGGATATGCGGGATATTTTCTTATCGTACAGGATTTCATCGCGGCTGCACGGGAGCGGGGTGTGCGCGTGGGTCCCGGGCGCGGTTCCGCGGCGGGATCGATTGTAGCGTATGCGCTCGGCATTACGAATGTCGATCCAATCAAGTACAACTTGCTTTTCGAAAGGTTCCTGAATCCGGAGCGCGTTTCGATGCCCGATATTGACATCGACTTTTCCGACGACAAGCGTGAGAAAGTCATCGAATATGTCCGCGATAAATATGGTCGCGATTCGGTTGCGCAGATTATTACGTTCTCGACGCTTTCCGCACGCGCGGTGTTAAAGGATGTTGGCCGCGTTTTGGGAGTGCCGCTTTCGACGATCAACGAGCTGACGAAAAATATTCCTGTCATCATGGGCCGCGTCACGCCGCTTGCCGAAGCGGTGGAACTTCCAGAAGTGAAAGCGCTTCTCGCGAAAAAAGATCCACTCGTCGAAAAACTCATCGAGTATTCGTTGATCCTCGAAGGCTTTGCTCGCTCGGCCTCGAAACATGCGGCAGGGGTAGTCATTGCGCCGAGCGAGATTTCGAATTACGTTCCCCTCTACAAAACTCCTTCATTGGACGATGCGGTAACGCAGTTTAATATGAAGGATGTCGAGGAAGCAGGGCTGCTCAAGATGGACTTTCTTGGGCTTCGGACACTTTCGATCATCGATACCACGCTTGCGCTGATCGAGCAAAATCACGGCGTGAAGATCGACATCGATGAAGTGCCGCTGGACGATAAAAAGACCTACGAATTATTTGGTCGAGGCGATACGATTGCAGTCTTCCAGTTCGATTCGCCGCCGATGCAGAACTATATGCGCGCGCTGAAACCGGAGAACATGGAAGATCTTAGTTCCATGAACGCGCTCTATCGGCCAGGTCCGATGGAACATATTCCGGAATTTATCGAGCGAAAGCATGGACGTAAGAAGGTGGAATATCTGCATCCGAAGCTGGAACCTATTTTGGCGGAGACTTATGGCGTTATCGTGGTGCAGGAACAGGTAATGCGCGTGGCACGAGATCTTGCAGGATTTTCGCTCGCCAAAGCCGATGAAATGCGCCGCGCGATGGGAAAGAAAGATCTGCATAAGATGGAAGCCATGAAGTCCACCTTCATCGACGGCTGCGTCGCGAACGATGTCCCCGAAAAAATTGCGAAGGAACTTTACGACCGGCTTGCAAAATTCGCGTCTTACGGCTTCAATAAATCGCACAGTCTTGCCTATTCGTTGATCAGTTACCAAACCGCATGGCTGAAAGCGAATTATACGGCGGAGTTCCTCGCTGCGAATATGACGCACGAGATGAACGATACCGATTACATCGTTCAGCTCATCGATGAAGCGAAAAAATACAACATTCGTACGCTGGCGCCGGATGTAAATTCGAGCGGTATGTATTTCAATGCGACGAAAGAAGGAATTCGGTTCGGTCTCGCAGGAATTAAAAGTGTCGGTGAAAAAGCAGTCGATGAAATTGTTCGCGATCGCGCAAAGAACGGTCTCTTCACCACACTGTTCGAATTTACATCCCGGCTCGATACGCGGCTTGTAAACAAACGGGCGATCGAAGCGCTTGTCGAAGCGGGTGCGTTCGATTCCACGAATGCGGATGGCCGCGCCATTCCCGCATTTCGTTCCGATATGTTCGAGAACGTGGAACGCGGGCTTTCCTATGGCCAAAAAGTTCGCGATGAAGCAAAATCGCCGCAGGATTCGCTCTTTGGCGGCGGTGAAAAACATGTTCCTACTGCGCCCGCTATTGTCGAAGCCGTTCAGCGGTGGACGGAACTGCAAATGCTTTCGCGCGAAAAAAAATCCATTGGTTTTTATGTCAGCGGTCATCCATTGGAACCCTACCGCATCGATGTGGCGAGTTTTGCTTCCCACAAGGCCATCGACATTCTGAATACGAAGCAAAACGATCCGGTGCTAGTCGGCGGCGTGATCGTGGGCATCACGCGGAAGCTCGATCGCAATGGGAATGCTTTTGCTATCGTGAAACTCGAAGATTTCACCGGCAAAACGGAATGTGTTTTCTGGAGCGATGCCTTCCGGCAGTTTCAGCAACTTGTCGTCGATGAGAAGCCAGTATTCATCCGAGGAAAAATTCGGCGTAATGGTCCGGACGAGGCGCCAACCGTCATTGCCGACGAAGCGTATGAAATTCCATCCATTCGGAAAAAAATGACGCGTGGTGTGCTGCTTCGGCTTTTCGAGGAGGATAATCCGATGAGCGCCGTAAGCGAAATCGAGCGGATTTGCAGCCGTTTTCATGGCGCTTGCACCACCTTCGTCTCGATTGAAACAGCCGCCGGGGTTAGCCGTAAATATCGGTTGCCGGAGAAATACCAAATCGAACCGGGTGAAGAACTCGTTCGGGAATTCGGCAAAATTTTCGGCACGAACCGTGTGCTTTTTACACGATAAGATAACGATTTTACGAGAGGAATACGAAAATGACAGCTACAATGACAGGACCACTACACTTAACAGACGCCACGTTCGATAAGGACGTATTGAAGAATGATAAACCGGTCCTCGTCGATTTTACGGCAACGTGGTGCGGCCCATGCCGCATGATTGCGCCGATCATCGAGGAGCTGGCGAGCGAATACGAAGGCAAAGCGACCATCGGGAAAATGGACGTCGACGAAAACCCGGAGACCTCGATGAACTACGGCATCCGCTCGGTTCCGACGCTTCTGATTTTCAAAGGCGGACAGGTCGTCGATCAGATTATCGGCGCGACCGGCAAGGACAAAATTCTTGCGAAGCTCAAACCGCACATGGCGTAAATTTATTTGTCATTCCCGCGAAAGCGGGAACCCACCGCTTATGAAAATTGAAAAGGGCGTTCGATTATCGAACGCCCTTCTTTTTCGTCCTGAACGAAAGTCGAAGGAACTTTTGCAGGTCCTTCGACTTCCGTAGGAGGAGAGATCAATGTTCCACTACGATCGATTTGGTCACGGTCTGGCTGGAAGTTTGGATGCGGAGATAATAGGTTCCATCCGGAATGCGGCTGACATCGAGCGAATAGCTGTGATCGCCGGCGGAGAGTGTCCCATCCGCAACCGCTTGTACCGTATGTCCCAGCACATCGAGCAGCACCATTTGCACTCGATCGAACGCGCCGGTCGTGAGCGTGATGTTTGCTTCGGAATTCATCGGGTTCGGTGCGATGGAAATAGAGAGCGGAACTTGAACTGCCGTTTGCGGAACCGCATCGACTGCGCAAGACATTGTATCGCTTTTCCATGTATTCGTAAGCGTTCCTCCCTGAATAGTCCCACTTGTCTTTACCGTGAGATGGTAGGATGCCGGCGACGCTGGGTTGAAGTTTATCAGAAAGTACTGGGTCGTTAACGGTTCGATGTTGCTGCCAGCGAGCGTTATGCTTGTTCCATTCGGAGAAGGGCTCCATAAGGGGGAACTCAGC
>DASYAJ010000411.1:0-6121 GCA_036501405.1 Kapaibacterium sp. (SeqCode) | reverse complement strand
GCCCTGCTTCGCATTTTGCAGGCCAGTCTCTGTATTCAGCCATTTGTAAGTCACGCTGTAATCGAAGACAGGCTTGATCAATTTTTCGAGACCGAACAGCAAGGGAAGCCGAGGGGTCGTGGACATGTGTACGCGCTGGCTTGCATTGTAGTCTTCACCCAGATCGGCGAGCGCGCCATTATGGAAAAAGATGTCGTGCAGAATATCGGAAAAGTTCCGTTGATAATAATAAACGCTGTCGTAGTTATAAATCGGGTTCCCGTTCGCGTCGTGGCTTGTCGGGGTGTTGAACTGCGTTGAGGTTTCGAGCGGGGAAAGATTACTCGAAACATCGAGCGCATAATCGAACGAGGGCGAGAGCATTCCGCCCTCGAACGGCTTCCAGGTTGCTTGCATCCCGCGCGTTACGGTGAAGACGCGGTTCACAAGCGGCACCCGGCTTGCGAGCACCTCCGCAATATCGGCGGAATCCGCGCCATCGGGTGGGAGCGAAAGCGTCGATAGCTGCGCCAGCGAGTGCTCGCGGCCTCGCGTCGCACTCAATGCGAACGACACATTCGATGGCACGAGGTTCACCTTCCATTGGGAATAGTTACCGATGAACGGCGTTGTCGTGCCCCACCATTTAATGGGTTCCAGTCCGAGCGGTGGAATATTCGGCATCGCATAGCGGCCCGTCACCGTCCAGCCGAAAGCATAATCGTATTGATATTCGGGCGAGCGCGTATAGGTCTCCGTATAGCCAAATCCGAAATCGAGCCGATTCACCAGGAGCGGCAAAAGGAAGAAAGAACCTGGGAACCGCAGAGCAATATCGTTCATCCCGAACGAGTTCTTGACTTGCAGCGTCTGGTTGTTTGTCGTCAGTGAATCGATGAGCATTTGGCGCTGCGCTCCCGTCAGTGACGAATTCGACTGGATCGACGAAATTGCGCTCGCAAGGTCCACATCGGTATTGACAATATATTCGGGCGTAATGATCGATTCGGTATGCGCGACCGTGAGCGGAAGTTTCGATCCTTTATCCTGCATCCACTTCGGAAGCATTTTTTCCATCGCGAACTGCCCCGTCACGTTCCAATTGAATTGCGTAGAGCGCGTCGTGTTGAACTGCTCGTCCACCTGATGGAACGATGCATCCTGGTTTGCAATCGTCGCCGAAATTTTTCCAAACTCGGCGAGCTTGAGCGCCGTAGTGGCATTCCATGCAAAACCAGGTTGGTTATTGGCATCGAGCAGACGAAGTTCATCCCACCACACATCGGTCGTGAGGCAGCTTTGCCCCGATTCGTTATCGATGCCAAGCACAAAATAAGGCGCGTTCGTGAATGTTGGACTTCCGACGACAATATATTGCGCTCCGGGAATTCCAAGCGGGTCTTGTATCGTATCGGCATTTGCCGATGCCGCTCGCGAGACTTTCAGGTTCGTGAACGTATTGAAATCCATGTGGAGATTTTGCCATCCACGCAGGAGCGGCTCGCGGTATTCGTAATAATCGAACGCATCGGTTCCCACCTTCCAGTAAACCCATACGCGGTTGGCTGTATCCTTCGATGAGGAAAGCGGCGCGTTTGAAATTTCGCTCGAAGAGGTCGTATCGCCGTGGACCCAGATCGCCATTGCGCGATAGTTGAAGAGGTCGTTCGGATTCGGAAAAATACGCTGTGCTTCGCGCTGGCTTCCGTTCGGAATACATGCTGTGTGCATCAGCAGCGATTGCTCGTTGCCCGGAATGTACGTGGTCGAAGAGGGAATCAGCGTCGTCGCCGCGCCGGGAGGCGTGTAGTAAAAGTCGGGCGTCCCACTGTTATCCCAGATATTGACGTAATCGACTTTGAGCGAAGTATCGCCGATCGGATTCGTCGGATTGAGCCCGAGGGTGCCCCGAGTCCATTCGCTTCCGACAAGCATGAATTCGAAGAGTTCTAACTCAATGGGATGCAGGACATCTTTTGTCCAAATTCGATAATAGCTGATATTGCTGAAGGAACTATCGTTGGTGCCGACGATGCGCGAAAAATCGGCGAGCGGAATTCGAAGCTGATACCATCCCTTCGATGGGTTCCCTCCGATAATGTACTTATTCCGCAGCATGTTGAGCGGAACTTCATATTCGTAATACGCATCGTTCAAATTGACCGATCCGCTGGCGTCCAGGTCCTCGTGGTCCGGCGTCAGACCGGAGAAAGCGTCGTCCGCGTTACCTTCCTGACCGTTGATGCCCGGCTCGGATGGGAACGGATTCGTCGCGCTGTAATCGTCATTGCTTGGATCGTTTTTATTAATGGCGTTCGCCCATTTTTCTTGTTCTTGCGCCGTTGTCAGGCCATCGAGTCCGACATCTGCGCCCGGTTCGTAACGTCCGTTCTGCCCGACATCCTCGGTTTCGAGTTTTTTATCGGGAATGATATCGTCATTGATGACGCCCAGATCGAAACGCAGTTCTGCGGTATCCTCATCGTCCGAATTCAGTGGCTGATCGAGCTTGATGTAAAATTGAATCGCATCCGTGTTCGTCGCCGCAACGTTCAGGCCTGGAGCATACTGCAGCATCCCGCCCCAATTATCGCGGGTTGTCGGATAGCTGGATGTTGGATTATAAATTCCTGGCTTCGTCGGATCGAAATAGTAGATCATCGTCGTCGCCGTTTGTCCTGCCGTAGCTTGTGGCTCATTCGGTTTGATGTCGGTAATGGGCGGCAAACTTGCGGGCGCATTCCATGCCGTAAAGCCTTTGTACATGTTGATCGGATTAGACCAATATTCACTATCGGGGTTTGTTCCAACAGGATGGCGTGCCTGGAAGGCGCTATCGACCGGCTGCGATGTGGGAACCCAGCGGCCATAATTGAGATAGAGTGGGAACTCGTTCAGGCCGCCTTCGAAATCGTCCAGATACGCAATCGAGGCGCCGTTATCGACCGGCATCGGCGAAACGTCGGTGTTCGGATTCGGAAGCGAGACCGCGCCATCGAGCTTCACTGCAAGGTCCGATTTTTCCTTCAGGTTGAACATGGGAAGGAAATTCAGGGCGTCCGTCACGAACGGCGTATTGAAATCGTAACTGCCATCCGTGCCCAAAATCCAGTTCGAGATCGGCTCTTCGCCCGGCCGCGTTTTCAGCGTCGGGAGCGATGCCGAATAGTTCATCGCCGTCAATCCGATAACACCTTTCGGCTTCAGCGTTTCGTCGAAAAGTGGCACCTCCGCGCGGACACCGAGAACGTTCTTCGTCGCGTTCGTAAAAATATCGTTCACATCGTATTCGATGTTCACCTGCCCGGTGTTGATGAGGTCCGGGTTCAGGATGGTCACCGTCCCGGAATTATAATCGACGCGGTAATCGGTTCCTTCGACAAGCTGCGTTCCCCCGATCGTCACACGCACGCTGCCCTGCACAAGATTGAACGCGCCAAGATTCATCGTCGAAGAAACGCCGCCCGAGAACTTTACATCGATCATCGTCAGCTTCGTTTCGCGCTGCGTCAGTGTTGTTTGCGGAGTCGTGTAGATCTCCGGCATATAAAAGTTCGAGTCTTTCGTGTACGTCGGCTGCTTTTGCTTTTGCGCTGCATTATAAAGCGAATCGATTCTGCCGAACGGCTGCAAATAGGGAAAGACAAGCGTTCCTGTGGTGGGATCGACAATATAATTCCCGCTTGGGAACTGTGTGCTAAAGTCAATCAGGCCATCGGGCGATTTATTGGACGGTTGGGAATTATTATAACGGTCCAGCCCGAACACCGAAATCGCCTTGAGCGGCGTAGAACCATGCGCATAACTCGGATACTCGATTTCATGCCCACCCGGCGCGATATAAAAAATCCGTGTCGAAAAATTCGAGGGATCGAATCCAACTCCACCAATATAGTAAGTGCTCTTCAGGATATTATTCCACCAGGGCAGCGTCGGGCTGTTATAGGTATTGGCCGGTTTGATGAGTTTCAGCACAATTGGACTATCGACCTGATTGCTGCTCAAATCGCCATAGCGTCGGCCATCGGCTGTTTGATAGCTGACAGCAAGGCTCGTATAGACATCTTCCGGTTCCTGACTCAGGATGAGCACGCCGGTGCTGTAATCGACTTTATAGCGGGTCGAATCCATTTTAATCCATCGTCCATACACAACCGAATCTCCTTGACTATGAGAGATGCGGTACGTGCCGGAATATGCTCCATTGCTGGACGGAAGGGAATACCATGCGATGCCCGATCGATTTTCCAGATTCGTCTGCTGGTTTGAAGAGGTCCAAACTTCGACGGTTCCCGATTGAATGAGCGGCGTTTGGTCTTCGGGGATGGTCGAAAGTTTTTGCTCGTAGTATTTGATAAAGCTCGTATCGAGGAAGAAGCGGTTTTTACGATAGTTCCATGGCTGAATCATGTGTTCCGTGGCAACGCCCGCGCCGCCGCCAAAAGACTTCGACTGACGGGAACCCTTTTTCTGTGCCGCAACCATGGTGAGGTAGAGCGGCCCGAACCGTGTGATCGCTTTGAGACCGAAGAGGTCCTGCTGCGGCGCGATATATTGCGAAGGAGTCGTGAAGGTCACGTTACCGGCGTCGAACTCCTGCAGAATTTCGTCGGGATAACCCTGATAGGTGAACTTCAGGAGGTTATCGTATTGGAACATGCGGTCGGAACCCCAATCGGCGCCGATCTTCAGCTTGTCGCCAATGGTTCCTGTCGTATTGATATTCAGTTCCTGCTTGAAATCGAGACCTTGTTCCGAGCCGAAAAAGTTCGCGCCGGCCGTCGCGTAGGTCACCTGATCGCGATAGGCCAAATGAATTCCCACATCGCCATTGATCTTGAGATTGATCGAAGGCTTGCCGAAAATCGTCGGGACAATGCTTGGCGGGATTGGGATTGAAATCGAATTATAATCGCCGAGAATGCCGGTCTGCTGATCGACCGTCTTTCCGGTATCGATCTGTTTATGCAGCGCCGCTTCGAAGCCGGACTGGAGGGTCTGGTTTTGCTGACGCTCGACATATTGATCGAAGGTCTCGGGCATCGGTGTGCGGACATCGGAGCCTAAAAATTCATCATGCTCGATGATATTGCCACTCGAATCGAAATCGATGGTACGCTTAATGGGAGGTGCAAGAAAGCCAGGGATCGAAGTCGGTTCATTCGAGACGACAGGCGAATTATTTTCGGGCGGCGGCGAGCTGACAATTCCAATGCCTTTCGTCGTATCCTGCTTTTGCGGCAAAAGCGAATGGAAGAAATTCGTAAATTTATGCGAGAGCGAATCGTATTGTTCCGAAATAAATCCTTTCGACGTGTCGGCCTGGGACGTATCGACGGTTTGTGTCTGGTTCTGTTTGTTCTTCTCGATCTCTTTCGGCCTGCGGCAGGAATCGATCGTCGCAGAAAGAAGCAGGAGCACGAAAGCGAGCGCAACGAAATCCCACCGACGCAATAGCCGGCGCTTCCGCGCAAGAGAAGAGGGTAAGCCCGAAAAGATTCTCACGAAATCGTAACCGACCGATCGCACGGGCGTGCAAAACCTTCGAAATGCATAAGCCGCATTTCGCCAAGTTCGCCGCACGCGATACACGCGCGAAATATAACTGTTTCAGGCCGCGGAAAAGAAGTGACCGCGACCCAGATTGTCACAATGGGTCGATAACGTTCGTTCGATTAGTGGAGTCTGTGCAGAAGCACACGAAATAGCACCATTGCTGCGATTGAATAGCATCAACGATGCTATGGAAAAGTAAGCAATACATTCCAAATTCGAGGCTTTGGTCCGTCCGAGAGGAGTACGGTGGGGCGAAGGTACGGTTTCAACAGGCGCCCCAGAATCAGCGTTCCGGCATTGAGTGCCGCCTGGGCTACGCCGACTCGGGGCAAACAAAAGGAACAAAAGAGTGGTAATGTCCCATTCTCGTCGCCGAACGTGGCGGGCAGCATGCGATGCGATGAAACTTATTCCTTCACAAATTTTGCAACCGAACCACCGATGGCTACATAATAAATTCCCGCCTGGAGCGAGGAGACATCGAGCGCATTCCCATTCTGCGGAACCGTATAGCTGCGGCCAAGCGGATCGAAGATACGAAATGCGCCACGCTCGCCCACTCCGGCGACCAGAGTGATCTGATTCA
>DASYAJ010000410.1:0-11628 GCA_036501405.1 Kapaibacterium sp. (SeqCode) | reverse complement strand
CTTGAATTTTAGATATCCCATTAACACTAGTTTCATTCCGTTTTACCACTATAGTATCGACATCCATTTGTCTCATCTCCGATGAGAATAGGGCACTGTCAGCGGGATTATCGGAATTAGCATCCATTTCAATATTGATGTTCGCTGAATTTCCCGAATCGACCATAAAGTGCATCGAGGACAAGATCTTTTTTACATTCTTCATCGCAAATCTTGCTTCCCGCATAGCAGAATCCACGTTAACATTCGCATTTGTTTTCGATGCTTTCATGATCGAATCGAGATTAACCATTGCCATTATGGAATCGATATTAAGTGCTGAAACAATGGAATCCACGTTTACAGAGACCATCCCATTTTCAACATCGGGCTTGCTATCAGAGTCGGTCGCAATGACACTTATTCGGGAATTAATACCGCCCTTGAGAAAGCCTACTGTAGAATCGGGGGGAATATTGATGGTACTATTGACATTTATTGATGGTGAGACAATCTGCGTTTGATTCATCATGTGCATATACATAACGCGGTCACCATTTTTTTGTGTAAATGCCGTATCCTGCTCGAACGAAAATAATCTCTTTGTACCGTCCGGCTCTGTGATGAGGCGTGGGAATGATTCTGAAATGTTCAGACCGGCAGTATCGACTTCGGAAATGTTCTTGCTGATATTGAGTCGAAGGCCCCAGGTAGGAGGAAGAGCAAACTGGTCCACTTTATCGCTTTCCCTTTTGTATATGACTATATCCCCATTATCCTCCAGCACAATGCCGAGCTTCTCAAGCTGTTCGGGCGTTGCGTCGATCGGATGCAGGCTGTCGGCTGTGGCAATAGGTTCTGCGGGAATCGTTTCCCGAATAAGCGTGCGGACAGCCGGGCGTGTTATGGATGCTGCAAGAGCGGGTTGATTGGCAGGCTTCTCAAAGGGCATTTCTACATGCGGAAACGTTTTTTGAAACGGAACCGAAGTAGAAAAGGAATTTTGAGGTCGGCTTCGCGGCCAGAATGCGAAAATTGCGAATGCGATAATAGCGGCGGTTGTCATGACGGTCAGTCCTATTGTTAGGGGAGTGGAGAAGAGACGCTGGTAAAGCATCCCTCCGAGTGTTTGTGTGACCGGTACACTGCGTATGTTCGAATTCCGAAGCAGCCGCTCGATCTCGCCCGGCGTGGGAACGTTCCCATTCGCTCGCGCCGCCGATTCATCGACAGCCTCACGAAGGAGATCGTTAAGGGATTTATTATTGGAAATCTTCATAATTTATCCTTTCCCTGATAGGCGAAACGGTAGTAGCTGTTTGCCTCCGGACCTTTTGCGGGTATCGCGGAAGCGTGTCCATCGATCGATCGAGCTTCCTTCACGCCGAGCAGCTTCGCCAGCTTTTTGCGACCGCGCGAAACGCGCGATTTGACTGCCGAAAGCGATGCTCTCTGCGCCTCCGCAACTTCTTCCAGCTTCATTCCGGCGATCTCGCTCATCACGATTGCTTCCCGTTGATGAGCGGGAAGTTTTTCGAGCGCCACATAGAGATAATAGATATCTGCTGCGGCATCCGGCGACGGATCGTCACCCTGAAGCTCTGTAAAGTCTCGATCGAATGCCGAAAACGGCTGCGACCTTGCTCCTCTTTTCTTTCGATAGCGGCTTTCGCGGCTCGCGATGGTAAAGAGATAGCTCAGAAAGGCTTTCGGTTCCAGCACCTGATCGAAATGTTCCCACGCTTTGAGGATCGTCTCGCTGAGAAGGTCCTTTGCACGTTCCTTATCGTCGCTGAAATTTCCGTCGCCGCTTGTTCGGTACAAAGCACGGCAAAAGCGCGTCAGCTTCGGAAGATGAGGCATCAACAACGCGAGAAATTCGCGCTGGCGCTGAGCGCCAATGGTGCTTAGGTCAAGACCACCTTCTATCGAAAGCGATCCGGCTTCTTCGATTTCGTTCATGTTCAGTGTACCGCGGTCGAAGCCGTAATCGGCTTCTATAGGGTAAGAGGATTTGGGACAAAAAAGGTGGCAGAAAAAATCGCTAATGGCGAGCGGCTAATGGCTAACGACTAATAGCTAATTTCGATGGTTGAGCTTTCCCTATTAGCTATTAGCCACTCGCCATTAGCCGTTATTTCCGAGCATAGGTTCCCATAATTTCTCCCTCGGCAAGAATGTGTCCATTCATGGCACTCATCAAGGTATCGCGCGTTGCTTCGCCTGGGATATTTAGCATCGCATCGAGCGCGAAGAGCTTGAAATAGTAGCGGTGCGGCTTTCCAGGCGGTGGACACGGACCGTTAAAACCCATCTGGCCGAAGCTATTCGTTCCCTGGCGGGTTCCGTTCCCAAGGCGGTCGCGCTTTTCGATGTTCTCCGCAAGCCCACGTTCGGTCGGAGGAATATCGTACATCACCCAATGATAAAAGGTCCCGTGCGGCGCATCGGGATCTTCCACGACGAGTGCATAACTCTTCGTATTCTCCGGCGCGCCACTCCAGGCAAGCGCCGGAGAATGGTCCTCGCCCTGGCAGGTGAACTTTTGTGGAATCGCAGAATCTTTTTGAAAAGCGGTCGTCGAAATGGTGAGTGTGTTTTTCATCGCAGTAGAATTGGTGTCGTGATGCGCGGTATCGATGACCGCCGTTTCGGATACCTTCCGGGAACATCCGCCCGAAAGCACCAGAATAAAGATGAGTATGGATGTCTTCATAATACTTCAACAAAAATACGACCGATTTATCGCCGAGCGCGTTGAATGATTTCCTGAACAATCATTTCTTTCGTTTTACGCGAGTACTGCATGGCACTCGGTTCGCGTTTTTTCAGCAGTGGAACGATCTCTTCCGCTCGTTCAATCGAAATCATTCGCTTCGAATCGATGAGCCACCGATCCACAGCACCCATAGGCCCTTTGAAAATCGTTACCACCGGCACGCCGAGCGCGGCGGCTTCGCGGTTCATTGTCCCACCGCCCGAAATCACAAGGTCGGAATGATAGACAAGCTGTGTGCCATCGACAGCGCGGGAAGGAATAATAACTCCTACCTTGGAATTTACCGACGCATGTTTATTGCGTGGCAGTAACACAACCTGCACATCGTCGCGGCCAGCCAGCATTTCCATGATCGTATCGTACAATCGGAATGATTCCTCGCTCCGATAATGCGCCGTACTCGAAGGGGGCCGAATGGTTAGAATGATCTTCGATGCATCGAGACCAAGTTCCCTCATTATCCCGTTCGACGCTGTAAAGCTCGCGACGTAAACATCTTCTTTGAGTCCAGGATAAGAGAGATGCTTCTCTTTTAGAAGTCCCAACTGCGATAGCGTAGCGAACGGGATCGATTCGGGCGTCATAACCCACGTACTCAACCGATTGAAGATTCGAACGCTTGCGCCTTCGTAGTCATAGAGCGTGAGCGTTGGAATGCCCAGCATTTTCGCTGCCAGCAGCATCCCACGGGAACCATGCCCAACGGCCAGCGAAATTTTCCTTCCTTTCATCATCCATGCAAGCCGCATCGCGCGGGAAGCTAGTCCCATCGCTTTGATCGGAGTCGAGTTCCCGTATTCCCCACCGATCATGCGCGCATTCAGTCCTGCTTGCTCCACAAGCTCTTTCGTTTGAGCAAAATCGCGCGCCGTAAGCATTACTTCGCATCCCGTCTTTTCGAGTTCCAGAATAATCGGAACGAAAAACGGCACATGCGGCGAGTTCTCTAAATCGATCCAGATTCGTGGATAAAATGTTTTATTTGTTATCATCACATTCTTACGGAGATCAATGCTCGCGGTCTCCGCTTTTCCCGATTACTTCGGTCAAACCGCGGAACATCCATGCGTTCGACCACCGCAAATAGGGAATCCTGTTCGTAAAAAGCCGGTGCCGCTGGTAATAAAAATATCCCTGCCGCGAATGGAGATGTTTCAGCGACCACTCGCCGATATGCCTCGCTGTTTCGGGCTTGTCGAACGCCGTAAACGTCAGCATTGCCTGCCCGAGCGCATGGGCGTCGATCGGATACCGTTTGTGCGGGAAATAGTCGATCGCAAAATCGGGTTCCAGGAACGTATTCTCATAGTACTCGAAGCCGCGCTCGGCCGAACGCAGCAGACTTTCCTCCTTCACCAATTCCGCAATGCGCCGCATCGAGCAAACAATGAATCCGGTGTGGAACGAATCTTCCCACTGCTGCGAAGGTTCCAATCCATAATACCATCCGCCATCGTTACGTTGATGTTCAGCAACGAATTGCGCCGCAAGCCATGCGATTTCGAGATATTCGGAGTTCGATAGAAGTTCCGCTGCATTCGCAAGAAACTCCGCACCGAGCAACGATGCATTGAAAACAATCTGCGGATCGTTCGCGGCATAACCGAAGGCGTGAGTATTGGGAACCTGAAGCGACCGTACAAATTTCGCGGATCGCTCGATTGCCTCTTTTATCGCTGCATTGCTATTGTACGAATAGAGTTCGATCAACGCGTTCCCAGCAAAAGAGGTTGTCACAATATTCGGCGTTCCCGCAGGAAGAAAATGCGTCCTCGATTGCCATGGGAACTGGTATCCCCATCCTCCATTTTTGTTCATGCTTCCAAGTAGGCGGTTCCCAAGTTCTTCTGCTTCCGAAAGCCAGTCATGCGTGACGCCATCCTTCGCCCGTAACATGCCCGGAATGAACAGCGCCAGCGCCTTCGGATTTTCGAGCTTTGGTACACGAAGCATTTTATGCAGATTGACCGCCGAGCGCCGCCCAATTTGCAATGCAATCAGCCGCGCCATCGGGTTCCGAACGCGCCGCAAAAAAGGCGACGTGAGAAGATCGTGCGGATCGTGTCCCTCGAAATTCTGTGCTTTAGCCCAAGCGTAGAGTTCCTGTGCGGCGCCGAGAACGGATGTCATCGCAAGTAAAACCGAATTTTCAGCCAGGGAATTCGTTACATTCAAACCTCTCGTGTGTTAGGAGGATGGTATGGACACACTTGTTCGTGTCTCATTGTTTACCGATCAGCTACGCTTCTATGTTCCAATCGTTCATCCGATATTTTGCGCTTTCGATGCTGCTGGCAGCGACGATGTGCTTGCCATCCTTCGGCCAAAGCACGTTTCCGCGCGCCGGTCAGGATTTTGCCTTCGGCATCCCGCAAGGCCCGGACCAGCTTCTTGGCCAAAATCCTCAAAGCCAAACGACCCTCGCGCTTACGATTGTTAGCACATATTCCGGTTGTGGATTCGTCAGGTCTCCTTCCGGTTACATGCAGGATTTCACCTTCGAACCGGGCACCGCGACCGTCATCGATCTTCCTTACGACCTGATGCTCCTGAACGATCTCGGAAAATCGAACAAGGGAATCCTTGTCCATACCACGGAGCCAGTGAACCTCGTGTTCCACGACTACGCCCTCGATGCCGGGGATGCAACGCAACTCCTCCCGAATAGCGCGCTCGATACGAGCTACGTCGCATTTAGCTGGGGCATTTGGGATGACTCCAACGATGCGACACCCGAAAAAAACACGACCGAAATTCTCGTAACCGCGCCGCAGGACTCAACGGTTGTTACCATCACCCCCTCCGTCAATACGCTGAATGGAGCGCTAAAAAATGTAGCATTCGCCGTCTCATTGAATCGAGGCGAATGCTACATTCTGAAAGCCGATTCTTCGGGCGAGCCTTCCGATCCTTCGCTCTCGGGAACGACGATCTCTTCCACAAAACCAGTCAGCGTAATCTCTGGCTTGAGCTGCGCTTATGTTCCCATCGGCGTAGAGTCCTGCAACGAATTGCTCGATGCGGTGATCGGAAAAAAATGGTGGGGTTCCCACTTCTTCGTCCAGCCACTCGGCAATGGCGATGATGGCGTTCTCCTCGTCCTCACCAGCGATCGCGACTTCTATGCCCGGTTCAATAACGGCTTCGCGAATTCCGTCAATGGCCGGCTCGAAGCCGAATTTTCGGGCACGGCAGAAATCCGAACGTTCGATATCAATTCGAACCCGATCCGCGTCGAAGCCCAGCAACTGACGCGCGGAAGCACCTTGAACTTTCCGGGCGATCCGACTGTCGTGACCGTGCTCGATACCGCCTACTACTGCGATACACTGCTCTGGAACACGCCCACGTTCCCATTTCCGGACGACCGGGTTCCCATTATCTTCCCGACGAACGATTCCTCGCTCATTACGCTTGATGGCGCGCCGCTTACGACGCTCGGAGCGGCGTCGGTCATCAACAACAGCGCGTATAGCGCCACTAATCCGCTGATTAAGCCTGGCGAACACCGGCTGCTTTCACCCGATCCGCTCTTCGCTCTCATCGCCGGATTCGATCAGAACGATGCCTATTCGTTTCTTCCGGGAACCCCAGGTTCCCGAACTCCGAAAGAGACCGTTTCGCATCTGGTCCTGCTTTCGGTCGATAGCGCTTCGACCTGCGCTGACTTCACGCTCACCGCAACGCTCTCCGCTCCGGTCGCTCTCGGCGAGAACCTGATTGCGCTCACGATTCCGATCACCTACGATCCCGCAGACTTACATCTGGAAGGGTTCCAACCCGGCGCGCTGCTAAAGGATGGGAATTTTACCGCCGATTCCTCCACGCCCGGTTTCCTTACTGTCACCCTTTCCGGAACGCCCTACCTGCAAGGGAGTGATCTCTTCACGATCGTCTTCCAGGCATGGCATTCTGCGATGGCCACAACCATTGGAAAGAATGCGTTCCCAAATTTTTGCGGCGACGATTCCGAACTCGTCACCATTCAGCCCGTCACATTCCCCATCACCCCACAGGACTCGCTTGATCGAACCATCCTCGTCAGCGATTCGACGGCATCGCTCTGCCACTCGCTCGCCCTCGCGATCACGACCGATTCGATTGTTCAATCGGGAGACGATTTCGTTCTCTCCTCGATCTCGATCGCGTTCGATACCGGCGCTATCGAGTTCCAGAGCGCAACGCCTGGGAACCTGCTTCGCGCCGTACCGATCTTCCAGAAGGGAGGTGCGGTCGGAAATTACCTGCTGCTGGTCTCCCGTCCCGCACCCATTTCAGGCGGCGATTCCCTCCTCTCACTTCAGCTTCTGCCGAAATCCCAGACGCCGAATACGTCGATAACGGTTCGTGTCTCTTATCTCCAGTGCGGCGATACGATCGTGAAAGCATTCCCGCTTACGTTCCCGATTGCTATAGCGCAGGATACCACCTCGACAGCGCTTACGGTCACGACATCGCCTGTCTCGCTCTCGAAACAGGCGCTCGTCGATGTCGCAATCTCCGGTCTTCCGCCAAATCGAAATGTCTTCGATTTCGACCTATATCTGACCTATAATCATAACGTCATGACGTTCGATCATGCCGATCTTTCCGGTACGCTGACCGGCACATGGCCACTGCCAAAAAATTCCGTCGGGATCACAACCGATACACTCCGGTTCACCACGCTCGCGGCGCTTGCTGCCACGCCCGGCATGCTCGCGCATCTCTTGTTCGAGACCTTTGTCAGCGATTCTTCGTTCTCGCCAATTACGATAGAAAGTTCCCTGCCCGGTTTCTTCGATGGATGTCCCGAAATTTTTTCCGCCAAAACATCGACCGTCTTCAATGGCGAAGATCTTTGCGGCGATTCGGTGCTTCGCAGCGTGCTGCTCGGCAAATCCCTTGCGGTCGAAGTGGCGGAAATCACGAGCGGAAACCTGCATCTCGCGCTGCAACTTCCTGCAAGCGGCTCGGTGCAGCTTGCGCTCTTCGATCTGCTCGGCCGTCCGATCTGGAGCGCTTCTCTGAATGCCGAAAGCGGCCTCTTCGACCGCACGATCCCGCTACCTTCCACACTTCCCGCCGGACTGGTGACACTCGAAATCCAAGCGGCCGGCAACCGGAGCGTGAAAGAATTAATCATTCTCCACTAATTCGGTTATTTTTCTAATAAGTGGAGTCCTGAATGAAATTGGTGCCCCCGCTTCCCCTTTTTTGCAAGCCTTGGGACGAATTATAAAAATAAAAAAAGGGCTTGGCGTTTTGCGCCAAGCCCATTCCTTTGTTCTTCGCTTGCTTTCCCCAATGCTTTCACACTGGTGAAACAATCATGATGAACCGCCTCAGATCAGCCCATTATTTATGGCCAATGAGCGAATCGATCGCGCCGGTATCGAGACCGCCATTGTTACTATCCGGCGGGGGAGGGGGCGGTGGTGGAGGAGGAGGTAGTTTAATCGTATCGTGTGTCGTGTCGTGCGGAGGAGGTGGGGGTGGCGGGTTCTTCACAGAATCCGGAGGAGGTGTATGATGCCCATGATGAATGGTATCGCCGCCGCCGTTGCCCGTGCCGCCGCCCGTTCCCGGCCCAGACGGATTAAAGCAGCTTGCCACGCCAAAACCCATCAGCGCGATGAACGACAAGACTGCAAGGGTCTTCAGTTTTTTCATAGGGGTTGGAAATGAATAGTGATAAAAATTTTCAGACTTCGAAGGTCCGCCCCATTGGCTTTTACATCGCTGTCTGTAGTAATAACGCCTCGAACATTCGTTCATAACAAAAATTTTTCACGAAAATGGATTTCTTTCGGAAAAGAAGCGATCTCCTTCCTTTCCATGAATTAATCCTGTTACAATCCGTTACGATGAGGGTTACATGTCAAAGAAACGGACTTTGTTAAACGACTTCGCACTATCGGCTCCGGGCATTAGAGCGCGTCGCATTTCATCGGAGCGGATCAAGATCGAAGGCGTGCGCAATACGACTTCTTCCTTCGCTCCCGATGCGCGCGACGAGCAACCGGCGGCTGCGTTCGAATCCACCGTTTCCTTGAATGACGCTGCCCACGGCGATTCGCAAGGCGCTTCGCAAACAGGATACGTCAGCCGCCAACGGCGCAATGCGCTCCAGCAGCTTGAAGACGCCGAACTCCTGACCCGCTTCCAAGCCGGCGATGAAGCAGCATTCTATACGCTCTTCGAGCGGCGCCAAAAAGAAATTTATACCCATTGCTTCCGCATGTGCGCTCGCGATGGGGAAAAAGCCAACGACGCGTTCCAGGATACTTTCATTAAGGTCTTTACGCGAAAAACGCTTTTTACCGATGCGGCCAACGGACGCGCATGGCTCTACCGCATTGCCACCAATACCTGCCTGAATGCCCTGCGCTACGATAAGCGGCATCCGAATGCCGCCATCGACGACCGTATGGCCTCGCAAGATCCAGCGCTCCAGCCCGATTTCCGAACCGAACAAGATTCGTTGAAAGAATCGCTGGAACAAGCCATGGCCTCGCTCCCGATCGAACTGAGGGAGCCGTTCCTTTTGCGCGAAATCGAGGAGTTCAGCTACGAGGACGCCGCCGAACAACTCGGCATTACCGTCGCAGCATGTCGGCAAAAGGTCTATCGCGCAAAGCAAATGCTCCGCGAAGCCTTGCAGGAAGTCGTAGGTGGCACCATGGGTAAAAAACGAATGTCGACAGAAGAATAGATCGACGAATAGATTTTTTTCATCGCGTGTATGAAGAACGAAGAAACACTTGGAGCCAATGATCGCTCCCAATTAGAAGACCGGATCATCGCTCACTTCGATGGTTCGCTGGACGCACCCTCCTCGAAATCACTGATGGAGGAAGTCATGGCGAACCCCGAAAAGCGCGCGCTCTTCCGCGCCCACGAGACACTCAACCGTGTCATCGCCTCCGCGCGCGTCCCGATGGAAGCGCCCCTCGAAACGCGCCGCGAAATTGCAGAAAAAATTCCGGGCCTCATCGCGTTCATTCCGGGCCTTATCGGTACCGCAACGACCGCGCCCGTCATTCAGCAAGCCGTCAATCCGATTCTGGCATTCTTCACCCGCATGTCGCTCACGACCGCCGTTTCAATCGGCAGCGCCGTAGCGGTGCTGACGACAATCGGCATTATCGCGAGCAATAATGCCGGGAACAATTCCAACACGTCTGCGCCGAAAAGCGCCGTTGTTCAGTCCGCCGCGCCGTCCGTCACATCGCAGAATTACGCGATGGCACCGGCAGCTTCGAAGACCATTTCGAATTCTACCTCGAATTTTATTTCTTCCCGTGCTGCGCATCATGTCGCGTCGAAAGTTCCATCGTCCTCGATTCCTACGGCTTTGAATAACCGTTCGACTTCGATGAGTCACTCGACAAAATCGATTGAATCGAATGCGTCGCAGAATGTCGCCGATAACATGGATGTCGAAAGCATTCCTGCCGCATCCACCAATGATCATTCCACGAACGATCGTATTGCTCCCGGCAGCGAGCCTGTGACGCCCGTATCCCCCATCGCAAATCCGTACATGGAACCGAAGCCAACCGCGCCGACCATCGCCGATATTCCAATCCAAAAGGGAATTATGACCGGGATTCCGGATGAAGTGAACGAGGGAATTACCGTGCGGCCTTTTGTAACCGCCGATCAACGATTCGTTCCAACCGGTACAGGCCAGACTGGACAATACAAGTATCAATATTCAGAAGGCTATGCTGGCGGGCTGGAATTTGAAATCGGCGATCGCTATGCATTCCGCGCACAATTTGGTCGAAGCGATTTTGCACAAGTCGCTGCGACGGCAACGGGTCAAACGCTTCCTACATTATTAATAGGACATGGGTTAACGGTATATGGTCCGGGTCTTACGGCACAACAGGCGAATTGGACGACCGTCGGAATGTCTTATTCGTATCCGCTTTTCGCTTCGGCTCCGCTTATCGTCAGCGCGGATCTGGGCGCTGCATGGTTGAACAGCCCGGCTCCGATGGCAATGTTCGGAATAGGAACGGAAATTTCTGTCGCGGGTCCGCTCGCCATTCGGCCTGTCCTCAGCTACGATGTGGTCAATATTTCCACCGATCGAACGGGAACGGTTCCGAACGGCGGTATCTATGAAGGACCCGGCTTTTCAAATATGTCGGTCAGCTCTTTCGGCTTTCAACTTAACTTCGTGTATCGACCATAATGCGCAAGCTCTTCTACATATCGCTTCTTGGGGTGGCAGGGTGCATGACACCGCTCACGCCGCAACCCCCGCAGCCGCCGGGTGGCAGCGATCTCGCAGGCTATTTCTGGCAAACGAATGCCGATACCTCGTTTCAATACCAGACAACCGACGCTTCCGGGAGATTGGTCGCGCTGCACAAAATCGCGATTTCCACGCTGTCGGGAACGAATATTTTCGATCAGAACCAGACAAATGGCGCAACGACAACCTTCACGGTCACCCAGTCCAACGGATCGTATTCCCTCAGCGGGTTCACGCCCTCCGATGTGTTAGGTTTCGATCCATCGCTTCTTGTCGTGAGCGATACATCGGTTCCGCCGCCGCAAACTGTAGCCGTTCATTCCATCGCCACCTTCAGCAGCCACAGCAAACCGACCGAGACCTTCGCCTTATCCGATACGGCACTCTACACCATCGATAATGCGCTAAATTTGCATGAGGTTGGGAATTTCCCTTCCGGTTTTACACTTGCGGAGGACTTGGGAACCCAAGTCTTGTACGCTTATACACCAGGCGGGAATACTATTTTGTATTCCACAGACCCTGCAAGTAATAGTTGGACTCCCTTCAAACAATCGGTTCCCATCACTGCATTTTCTTCCAGCCCCTATTTTTCCGATTTCTGCTGGTTCGCAAGTGGCAA
>DASYAJ010000409.1:0-1546 GCA_036501405.1 Kapaibacterium sp. (SeqCode) | reverse complement strand
CAAATACGTCCTTTCGAACAAGCAGTCGGTCCTCCTGATCGATACGGTCGGTTTTATCCGGAAAATTCCCCATCAGCTTGTCGCCGCGTTCAAGAGCACCCTTGAGGAAGCCGTCCAAGCCGATATTCTTCTTCACCTAATCGATGCGAGCAATCCTGTGGCTCCCGCTCAATCGGAGGCTGTGCTTGGGATCTTAAAAGAGCTTGAAGCCGCGAGCCGCCCGATCATCACGGTTCTCAATAAAATCGATCAATGCAAAAACCGCCTCGAGATCGATCGGCTCCGCTTCAAATATCCAAAAACCGTCGAAATCTCCGCCTTGAAGAAAGTAGGATTCGACCGGCTACTGGAGCTTATGATCCGGGAGATTGCCCTTCTCCGCAAGACGGTTCACTTGCGCGTTCCTCAAAGCCAATACGCGTCTTTAAGCGAAGTGATGAGGGAGGGAAAGATCATCACGCGGGAATACGAGGAGAACGATATCCTTCTCGAAGTGGAGATCCCAGCCCACCTCGAGCGGAAAGTGGCTCATTTCGAGGTATCCAAAAACGAGTGAATCTCAAATCTCTGCCTGTTCAAGAAAGGCCCCGCGAAAGGCTTGCCCTGTATGGGGCGGATCCTCTTTCGACTCCCGAACTTTTGGCGATCCTGCTTGGCAGCGGGACGAAAAACCGCTCCGTCCTCCATCTCGCTCAAGAATTGCTGGCCCATTTCGGGTCATTGAGAGCTTTGAGCGAGGCAAGTCTGCAAGAATTGCGGGAAGTGAAGGGGATCGGCGTCGCTAAGGCGCTCCAATTGCAAGCGATTTTCGCTTTGCTCTCGCGGATCGAAAAAAAGCAGCCTGCAGCTAGCCTTGACGATCCGCAGAAAGTCTTCGAGCTGATCCGGCCCGAGCTCAGCGAGCAGAAGATCGAGATGCTCATGGTCCTGCTTTGCGATGTGAAGCGGCGGCTGATCCATCGGGAGATCTTGTCGAAAGGCACTTTGACGGAGACCCTTCTCCATCCCCGTGAAATTTTCCACGCCGCGATTCGCCACCGGGCCCATTCGGTAATCCTTGCCCACAACCACCCTTCAGGCGATCCGACTCCATCGGCGCGGGATCTTGAAACGACTGAAATCCTCGCCCATGCCGGCAGAGTGGTGGGGATCGAGCTCTTCGACCACATCATCATCGGCCGCGATTCTTATGTTTCTTTCCGTCAAAAAAGATTAATGCCATTTATCAAAAATAAAATTTAGTTTTCCAGCGTCGGCTTGCGTCAAAATTTTCGCTCCGGAACAAAAATTTTGAGCAGCCTCCTTGCCAAACTCAACTTTATACCATTGAGGGAGTTGCAAAACCCCTCCTGCATCGGGGCTTTGTAAAATAAAAATATAGGGATACCACTCAAAGCGATGGATCGATGGTAATTTGATCGAAATAAATGTGTCCTAGAGGAGAAACAGCAAATCCTTTCACGTGAGGATGAATCAAGAAGGCGAAATTTTCATGAAATAGACAAGTAAAAGGCATCTCATCGATGAGAAGACGCTCTGCTTGTTT
>DASYAJ010000408.1:0-8845 GCA_036501405.1 Kapaibacterium sp. (SeqCode) | reverse complement strand
TTATAGAATCTTTGAAACATTTATGATATTCTTGCGTAGAGGTTGTTAAATTAACTGTCCATAGGACAAAATCTTCAAAAATCAATCAAATTTAAGCTATGCAACCATATCAAAAATTCTCCATCGACTCGCTTTTTGAACTCGAGGATTTCGAAAAGCCCAAAATTATCTGGCGGACGAAACCGACGGAGCGGGAGGGGATTCGGGACCCTCAGGACGAAAACCTGATCCAGATTGCGGGCAATGCGATCAATGTCGTGGCGGCGCGGAATATTCGCTCGAATATCGACCGTTCGGTGCGGATGGCGCTGGAGCTTGCGGCGTCCGGTTCTCGTGTGCTGTATCTCAATAGTTATGCGGGTGCGGACATGCTTCGGGACACGATCTATTCCTATCTTCCTCAGGTAGCGGAGGAAAGCAAGCCGATCCGCGATCGCGTTTCGATCCTGGCCTTTCCTTATGGGATGATGGGCCGCTCGCTTTCCGTCGCTAAAAATGCGATTTACGAAGGCGAGAAAATCGAGAGCGAAGAAAACCCGCTGATCAACCAGCTCTGCGATGTCGTCATTTTGAATTCGTTCGAATTCGCGACGTTCGATTATCGCGATAAAGTGACCCTCGCTTCGGCCATGCTCGAATGGGCGCAGGTAGTGCCGATTACGCTCGTTGTTTTTACCCAGGAGTTACGAATGTCGATGTGGGCTGGCGTTCCGACGCGGGGTCCGCTCGGCTTACTGACTTCTGCTGCGGCAACTGTTTCGAAAATAGGCCGGACCGCCCGCGAACGAATGCTGATGGGTCAGATAGACAATGAGGAATAAGAATTACTTTCGAAAGAAGGATCATTCGATGCTAAAATGTCCGCGCTAAAAATTCCCAGTCCGTCCCGAAAAAAACGAACGATCGCTGTAAGTCCTTATTCTAAAGAGAGAAAAATGAAAACGCATCCAACACACACTATAAAGTCTGTTGGAACAGGGAATGAATTGTGGAGTGGTTTAGGAAGCCATTCGGATGGCCAGATCGACCACTCGGCAGGAATAACCCCATTCGTTGTCATACCAGCCGAAGATTTTGACGGTCTTGCCCATGGCCATGGTCATCTGAGAATCGAAGATGCAGGAGTGCGGATCGTGCACGATGTCGGCGGTGACGATGGGGTCTTCGGTATAAGCGAGGATATTTTTCATCGGTCCTTCGGCCGCTTTTTTGAAGGCGGCGTTGACTTCTTCGATCGAAGCTTCACGTTTGAGCTGTGCGACAAGATCGGTAATGGAGCCGGTGGGCGTGGGAACCCGGAGGGAAGTTCCGTCGATCTTTCCTTTCAAGTCTGGAATGATTTGTCCGATGGCTCGGGCGGCGCCGGTGGTGGTGGGAATGATGCTAAGGGCGGCGGCGCGGGCGCGTCGGAGATCTTTATGCGGAAGATCGAGGAGCTGCTGATCGTTGGTGTAGGAGTGCACGGTGGTCATAAATCCCTGCTCGATTCCGAAGGCATCGTTGAGAATTTTCACCATCGGGGCAAGGCAGTTCGTTGTGCAGGAGGCATTGGAAACGAGTTTATCTTCCGGCTTCAAATCGGAATCATTGACGCCGAGGACGATCATCTTATCGAGCTTGTCGCCTTTTGGGGGAACGGTGAGAATTACTTTCCTGGCTCCTGCTTCGATGTGTTTTTGGCATCCGGCTCGGTCGGCGAATTTGCCGGTCGATTCGATGACAATATCGGTTCCCAGCTTTCCCCAATGGAGATTCGCCGGGTCTTTTTCCGCCGTGATTTCGATCTTGTCGCCATTGACGATCAGGGCATTGCCTTCGACTTCGATTTCGCCATTGAATTTTCCATGAATGGAATCGTACTTCAGGAGATACGCGAGCGTTTTCGCGTCGGTGAGGTCGTTAATGCCGACGAAATCGAAACCGCCGGGAATCGAGGACGATATTTCTTTTGCACGGCGAAGCACGAGCCGCCCGATGCGGCCGAAACCATTAATGCCTATTTTAATTGCCATACGGAATATGAATAATCGATTTGAGTATACGAAATCTCTCTTTCAGAGATTCTGCTGCGAAGGATTATTTTTTAGCTTTCGATTTTGCGATCGTCTTTTTAACAGAACTTTTGGCCGCTCGCGATTTTTTCTTTCGAATGGGTCGTGCGACATCTTTTCGCACGACAATGTCGGCCGCTTTGAGTTTATCGGCGGGCGTTTTGAGATCGAAAACAACCGGGATCGCCTGGTCTACGCAAGAGACGGAAAGAATGGTCAGCCCCTCCTGAATGCTCTTTGGTATTTCCGCCAGCGACGGCCTGTTATCTTCGGGAATGATGACCACTTTCATTCCCGCCCGCTTTGCTGCGAGCAGTTTTTCCTGAAGACCTCCGATGGGAAGGACGTTCCCACGCAATGTGATTTCTCCGGTCATCGCAAGATCGCCGCGGACCGGTTTTCCTGTGACGGCGGAGATCATTGCCATCATCAGCGTAATGCCAGCCGAGGGTCCGTCTTTCGGAATCGCGCCTTCAGGCAGATGAATGTGAACTTCTTTATTCTTCGAAAAATCCTTTGGAATTTTGAGCGAGCGATATTTCGCGCGAATGTAGGTGAGCGCGGCCTGCGCCGATTCTTTCATCACATCGCCGAGTTGCCCAGTGAGCGTGAGACGTTCGGAGCCATCGAGAAGGACGGCTTCGACCGGAAGAACATCGCCGCCGGTGCTGGTCCATGCAAGCCCCATGACGGCGCCGATTTTCGGTCCCAGTTCGCTTTTCGAAATCAGGAATTTGGGAACTCCAAGATAATCGGGAACGGAAACGGCGGTGATCGCGACCGAAAACCCTTCGGGAACCGGCATCGGCTCGTGCTTCGGCTCTTCGAGTTCTATTTCCTTTCCGTCCTCGGCGCCATCTTTTTCTACTTCGAGAATCCCATGTGCGGTGACATGGACGTTCGAATGGTTTTCTGCCTCGACGTTGGGCGGGGAACCACCCCCCAACCCCCGCCTTGAAAAGGCGGGGGAGTTTACATCAGAGTTTTTATAGGCATCGGTCACAATGGAACGAGCTACTTTGCGGCAAATTCTTGCGATCTGTCGAACGAGGCTGCGAACGCCGGCTTCCTCGGTATATTGCCGAATGATTCGGAGCAGCGCAGCATCGTCGAACTGAATGCTGGATTCCGGCAAGCCGTGCGCGCGAAGCTGATTGGGAATGATATGCCGCTTCGCGATCTCCAGTTTATCGTGTTCGAGATAGCCGGGAAGCTCGATGATCTCCATCCGGTCCGCGAGAGGCAGCGGAATGTTGTAGCGGATGTTGGCCGTGGTGACGAAAAAAACGTTGCTGAGATCGTAGTCCACTTCAAGATAGTGGTCCATGAACGTATTGTTTTGCTCTGGATCGAGGACTTCGAGGAGTGCGGAACTCGGATCGCCACGAAAATCGGTGGACATCTTATCGATCTCATCCATCAGCATAAGCGGGTTGACGACGCCGGCTCGCTTCATCGACTGAATGATTTTTCCGGGAAGGGAACCGATGTAGGTACGACGATGGCCCCGGATTTCTGCTTCGTCTCGAACGCCGCCAAGCGAAATGCGGACGTACTCGCGGCCCAAAGCGCTGGCAATCGAGCGGGCAAGCGATGTTTTTCCGACTCCCGGCGGCCCGACAAGGCAGAGAATTTGGCCCTTCATTTTCTCGACCAAATTCAGGACAGCGATATGCTCCAAAATTCGTTCCTTCGGTTTTTCGAGACCGTAATGATCGCGTTCCAATACTTCCCGAACATGCTCGATATTGAGATGGTCTTTCGTCCGCTTGTGCCAGGGAACTTGCGAAAGCCATTCGAGATAGGTGCGAATAACCGTTCCCTCGGGCGACATCGGCGGTTGTTTTTTCAGGCGATCGAGCTCCTCGTCGGCGCGTTCGCGTGCTTGCTTTGGAAGGTGTGCGACATTGAGTTGCTCGACAAGCTTTCCGAATTCCGGGTGCTGCTCGTCCAAATCTTCGCCGAGTTCCCGTTGAAGAACGCGAATTTGCTCGCTCAGGAAATACTTCCGCTGCGATTTCTGCACGGTCTGCTGCACTTTCTCGTCGATCTCCTGCTCGATTTTCATAATATCGAGTTCCGCGACGAGCAGCCCGGTGAGATGCAAATATTGCTCGCGCAGATCGGTAATTTCGAGAATGTGCTGCTTGCTTTCGAGGTCTTTTGTCAGATGCGCGGCAATGTAGAAAAGCTTGCGCCGCGGATCGGCGATATTTTCGAATGCCATCAGGACTTCCTGTGGCACTTGACGCGATTGCCGGACGTATTGGCGGAATAGCTCGCTGGCATGTCGCGTCAGCGCCTCCATTTCGGGCCGAGGAATATCCGTGGCCTGCAAGACGGAAATCTTCGCTTCGATGTGGCCGTCCGAAATGCCGTATTCTACCGCCATTGCTTGTTCGAGGCCGTCGATCAGGACTTTCATCAGCCCATTCGGTAGCCGAATAATGCGGACCACTTTTGCCAGGCAGCCGAATCGATACAATTCATCCGGTTTTGCTTCTTCCTGCGAAGCATCGCGCTGAGCAACAAGATAAAGATAGCGTTCTCGCCCAATGGCAGATGTAACCGCGCTGAGCGACGATTCCCGGCCGACAAGCACCGGAAAAATCATGTAAGGATAGATGACAACGTCCCGCAATGCGAGCACGGGCACCCATTCCGGAACATCGCGGATTTCCTCGGTCGAATTCGAAGGAATAATGCGTTCTTCAGGTGGTACAGGCGGCAGCGGTCCTCGCCGCCGCGATTGTTTCGTCCCTGTTTGAATGATTTTCTCTGCGCTATCTTTGGCCATTCCGTCTCGTTTTTCTTTCCGTATTTTTTAATCGGAAGGGCCTGAACACGAAAGCCTGCCTAAAAATTTGTACCAATTCCTGTCCCAAGAAAATGAGATTTTTGAAGTAAAAAGGGCGCTTACCCGGTTACAGCCATTTCTAATTTACTGGACTGCCCTCATTTTTCCTTATATTAGATTATTATTGATAGGCACCTATGACGAAAAACGAGATCATGGATGAGCTTTCCCGCATGGGTTTCGCAAGAGTGCCTTTATCAAAATGATAGAAGATAGAATTTTATGACATCAGAAAAAGTGCAATCGGAAAAACAGACTCCCCTGATGAAGCAATATAACTCCATCAAGGCGAAGTACCCGGAGACGGTGCTGTTTTTCCGCATGGGCGATTTTTTCGAGACGTTTGGTCCCGATGCCATCATTACTTCGAAAGTGACGGGAATCGTGCTGACGAAGCGCGGGAGCGGTTCCGCGAGTGAGATCGAATTGGCCGGGTTCCCACACCATCAGCTCGACGCGTATTTGCCAAAGATGATTCGCGCTGGCTATCGCGTCGCGGTCTGTGAGCAATTGGAAGACCCGAAACTTGCCAAAGGGATTGTGAAGCGCGACGTCGTGGAAGTTGTCACTCCGGGCGTGCAGACGAGCGAAAAACTGCTCGAAATTTCGAAGAATACCTACGCGGGAGCGATTGTCGTGCAGTCCGGCATGGCGGGAATTGCGTATGCCGATGTTTCGACGGGCCAGTTCGTCGCGGGAGAAATTCCGGAAGCACAGCTTGCGGAGCATTTGGATACAATCGGACTTTCGGAAATTCTCGTCGCGCGAAAAGATGTCAGCAAGGTGGAGCTTGCACCTTATTTCATCGCGCTCGCGAAAAAACCATCCATTACCAAACGCGAGGAATGGATTTTTCACGAAGAACCGGCGCGGGAACTCTTGCTCCAACATTTCAAGACGAGTTCCCTCAAAGGATTCGGCATCGAGGATCTCCAGCTCGGCGTGATTGCTGCCGGAGCCGTGCTCGATTATCTGCGCGAGACCCGCTCGCAGCAATCGCTTTCGCATATCACGCACCTTTCTCGTTACGATGCAAAGGACTACCTTACGCTCGACGCGACGACGCGCCGCAATCTCGAAATTTTCGCGCCGCTCATGGGGGAGGAACGAAATGCATCGCTCCTCGGCGTGATGGATGAAACTGTGACTCCGATGGGCGCGCGGCTTTTGCGTGCGTGGCTTGCACGGCCGCTTCGAAACCGGGAACGGATCGAACAGCGGCTCGACGCAGTAGAACTTCTTTCCACGGAACGCGAAACGCGCGATAAGCTGCGCATGGAATTTCGGGAACTGGGAGACATCGAACGCCTCGTCGGACGCTTTGCCAGCGCGCGCATACTTTCGCCGCGCGATTTTCTCATGCTGAAATTTTCGCTCTGGCATCTGCCGGAAATAAAAAACCTGGCGCAGCATCTGACGGAAACAACATCCACCGCGCAGGCAATTCTGAAGGCGATTGCCGGAGGTTTGGAACCGCTGGGAACGCTTGCGGAGGAACTCGATCGCATCGTTGCTCCGGAACCTCCCGCGACCGTCGCGCATCTTGGTGTCATTCGCGATGGCGCGAATGCAGAACTCGATGAGCTTCGCGCTCTGACGCGAAACTCCCGTGAACGTTTAGCCAGCATTCAGGCGCGCGAACGCGAGCGCACCGGAATTACGTCGCTCAAAGTCGATTACAATAATGTGTTCGGCTACTACATCGAGGTTTCGAAAGCAAATGCGGCGAAAGTTCCAGAAGATTATGAGCGGCGTCAAACGATGACGAACGCGGAACGCTATATCACGCCGGAACTCAAAGAGTACGAAGCGAAAATCCTTGGTGCGGAAGAACGGATGCAAGCAATCGAACGCGAAATGGTCGAGAAGCTCCGTGCCCGAATTTTGGTTGACATGGCGCCGCTCCAGCGCAATGCTGAACTCATTGCCGCGCTCGATGTCCTGGCGACGTTTTCTGCGCTGGCAACGAAGCAGAAGTGGTGCCGGCCCTCCTTCAACGAGGAAGGAGCATTTTCGATCGAACAGGGTCGGCATCCCGTGGTCGAGAAATTGCTTCCCGTTGGGGAACGGTTCACGCCGAACAGCGTCATGTTCGAGCCGACCGAATTCGAGTTTTATATTATCACCGGGCCAAATATGGCCGGTAAATCGGTCTATCTGCGGCAAGCAGGAATCCTTGCTTATCTGGCCCACGCGGGATCGTTTATTCCAGCCGCGAGCGCGAATTTCCCGCTGCTCGATAGAATCTTCGCGCGCGTCGGCGCCAGCGATAATGTCGCAAGCGGCGAATCGACATTTTTGGTCGAGATGAATGAAGCGGCGAACATTCTGAGCAATGCGACGAAAGATTCTCTTCTCCTTTTCGATGAATTAGGCCGTGGAACTTCTACCTTCGACGGAATTTCCATCGCGTGGGCGATTGCCGAACATATTCACGATAACCTTGCGGGTGCGCGAACGCTTTTTGCCACACATTATCACGAACTGAATGCGCTTGCCGATCGCAATCCGCGCATTCATAATCTCAAAGTGGAAGTGCGGGAAGCCGAAGGGAAGATCCATTTTCTGCACAAGATCGTTCCCGGCTTTGCGGACCATTCGTATGGCATCGAGGTCGCGGCCATGGCCGGGATTCCACCGGACGTGATCGACCGCGCGCGCGATATTCTCCACTCACTCGAAGCAACGGAATTGCAGATTGCGGAGGCAAATATCCAGAGAACGATTCCCTTCCTCGAACGCACGACCCGCGAAGAACGCGCTGCAAAACTCCGGCAAGCATTCGACGGGGAGAAATCCGATTTGGTCGTGAACGAATTGCGAAATCTCGATCTCAATACACTCACGCCGATCGATGCAATGAATCGGATTGCGGAGTGGAAGGGAAGAATTTAGCTCACTATCTTCGGCGGCAAATACGCCCGTAACACACCGCGCATTCCGGGAACTTCGAAGCGCGTCAGTTCATACATTGCCACCGCGCATTTTTTCATTTCGATCGCAACTTCATTGCCACAGACGAGCACGCTTGCCAGCCGAGAAAAAAGCGGATCATGACCGGCAAGCATCAGGACTTCACACTCTTTTTTCTTCGATGCAATAATCGACATCGCCGATTCCAAATCTTTGCCGGGTCGCAATCCGTTGTTGATCTCGAATTTGGCTTTCGGCGCGAACTCTTCCATCATAATTCGCGCGGTTTGTTCCGCTCGCGGAAGCGGACTCGTAATAATAAGTTCTGGCACGTCGAACTCTTTCTCCTTCAGAAGCTTTGCGATTGCTTCGGTGATGCGAATACCTTTTTTTGAAAGGACGCGGTCGTCATCGCTTGCCGCAGGAGTGTCGGCGTCGCCGTGGCGGATTAAATAAAGGATCACAATGTTTTTTTCTAAACGTCATCCGGAGCGGAGCAAAGTTTGCGAAAGCAAACTTTGCGGAATCGAAGGATCTCAGGCCTTTTACCGAATAGCAAAATCTTTTGGGATCCTCCGGCTCCGCAAATCTCCCTTCGGTCGAATTGCTCCGCTCAAGATGACATGGTTACTGTCAATTCTTTTCGTTTCCGGCTGCGTACGGGAACCGGCTCCCATACACATCGCCGATTCCGCTACGACAGCAAAATCCGTGCAAGCGCTCTCGAAAGCTCTGCAAGGCAAGCCGATGCGCACCTTTCGAGGTCCCGCCGATATTTTGGGCGACACCGCGAAAAATATGCGACACCCCGCACTGGTGCGCGAGAAATAGTTATTGCTTCGGATCCGCTCGTTCGGAAGGACTCATGCTCATCACCGCATCGTTCGAGAGCCGTTCGACGCCAGAACCGCGAACAATCCAATAACGAGGATCGAACGGCGGACGGGAAGGGAAGAATTCGAAATTATCGAAACGATTGATCCATCCAATGCGGTCTGGATTCGAGAATAGGAAAGTGACCGGT
>DASYAJ010000407.1:0-5575 GCA_036501405.1 Kapaibacterium sp. (SeqCode) | reverse complement strand
ACATGCCGCACGAAGCAGGCCTTTGGATTGCGATCCATGGGCAGAAGCCGTTGATTGCGCCGAACGCGACGAATGAAGGATTTTTTACCAATTCAACAATCGAACATTTTTATTATAGCTTCGCATCGAGCGGCGTACAATCCATTTCTTTTTTTGTCGAGCATATCGATGAAACGCGGGGCTGGCAAGGCGAGTGGGCAACCTATACGTCTGGGAAGAATGCCGCGTCCTATCCGGCGTCCGTGCAGGAGTCGATTGGTATGACGACACTGGGGTTTGAAACGACGCGGAACTTTGTCACGCTGTCCGATTTCCGCTTTGGTGGCGGCATCGGTGTGGGGTTTGGCCTTGGCGGAACATCGGCAAACGTGTATGATTCTGCAACGCATTTGCAGAATTCTTATAGTTCCGCCACGCTATGGGAAGCGTTCCTTGTCCATGTGTTTTTACGTGCGCGATACACTGTTTACAGTGCGGCAAATTATGAAATCGCTCTACAAGTGATGGGGCGATACTGGTCGTTTCCGTTCATAGGGCCGGTCTCTGCGGGCGGCGAAGCGTATAACGGACCAAGCTTACGAGCCATCAGCGAGTTGGGCTACATGGCTGGCGTTGCAGTCGGATTCTGAGCTTCGAGCACAATGCACTGCCCGGCTGTGGAATTAAAATAGCGGCAGTCGGGACAATGCCGCTCGTTGCGCGGCAGGAACGAAAGATCTCGAATTGCTTCCATTGCTTTGATCTCTTGAATGCGCGATTCAATTTCCATTCCAATAGAAGAGAAATCGGAAAAGTGAAATGCTGTTATCGTTCCCGACGCGGTGAAGAAGAGCACCCCTCGGACTTCCGTTGCCTTCAACATTCGGTGGACCAGATAAGCATAGAAGCGAAGTTGGAACTCGTATTTGTCGGGATGAGGAACGGAATCGGTCTTGAAATCGAGGACAGTCCAGTTCCCATCCTTGTCTTGATAAAGACGGTCGAGAATTCCAAAAAGCGTATCGCCTGTGGGGAGGACGGTTTGCAGAATATATTCCGATCGAGAACGCTGTGCGGCAAGAAGTTCGATTGCAATGGAGGAATGCAGAAAACGCTCGAGGTGCTCGAATGCCGTTCGTGAAAGTTCCGTTCGCGCAGCATCATTCGCAACATCCAGTGAATCGAGCGTGGACTGCATGTCCGCTTGGAACCGTTCCGGGTTTAACGCGCCATTCGCATACCACCGCTCCATTCGCTGCATCATCGCGTGGACTACTTGCCCGAGCAATGGTCCGCGAACATGCTCCGCCTCAACTTCCGGTTCCACGTCGAAAATAAGCTTTGGTTCCTCAGGCATTCCGAGGTTGTAGGCCAGGTAATATTTCGTGGGGCACTCACGAAAGCGCAGCAATTGCGATGCGCTGAACCGGTTCGGAGAAGCGGTAATGGAAATGGGCGAAAGATAAAGTGCCGCAGGGAATGGCACGATCGAGCCGCTTGTCTCTTCCGCCAGCAGCGGAATATCCTCGATGCTTCGCAGGATCGGAATATCGAGTTGGAACGGTTCCGAAAACCGTTCTCTGGTCGTACCATTATAACGGGTAAGCGATTCTGTAAGTGAAATATGCGATCCTTCAGGAAATCCGATAGAATCAACGATCCATTTCAGCCATGTGTTCGATTGCGGTTCCTTCGGCATGGTGCAGGAAAGGACAAGGTGGTCCTTTGCGCGAGTCATCGCAACGTAAAGAATTCTTTTTTCTTCTTCAACGGTGGCGGTGCAGATTCGCTGATGAATAAGTTCCGCTATCGCAGGCTCGGGATATCCTTCGGGAAAGGAAAGTTGCAGTCCGAGTTCCTTATCCAAGAGTTCCCGATGCGTAAAATTGAATTTCTTCTGTAAGAAGGGAAGAATGACGATTGGGAACTCAAGTCCTTTGGCGGCATGGACGGTCATAATTCGCACCACGCCGGTATCGGCGGGGACATCGGCTTGCGATTCTTGCTGGCCGGAATCGCGAAGCCAACAGGCGCGCTCGACAAAATCGAAAATATTTGAAAAGCCGCTCTGGTCGGATGTACGCGCGAGCGCGAGGAATTTTTCCAAATTTGCGACCTTCTGCGCGGCTTGCGAAGCAGACTGAAGCGAAGCATAAATGCCCGTTTCCGAAAAAATCTTTTCGATCAGGAACGCCGTCGTCGTGCGAGCGGCCAGCGTCAGATTTTCGGTGAGTTGTGAAAGAATGCGATCTAAGTGTGGATGCTTTTGAGCGTGAACGTAGCTTTGGAACTTCTGCCAAAAAGTATTGAGCTGCTTCGTTGTTTGTCTAAACAAGGAACCATGGTGGGCGATCTGGAACAGTTCCATGTCCGAAAGTGCAAAAAAGGGAGAGCGTAAAATGCCGGCTAAGGCGATTTCATCTCCAGGCGAAATAAGGAACGTGAGATAGCTGAGGATGTCCTGAACTTCCTGCTGAATAAAAAAGCCCGAACCTTTTGCAATCGAGTAGGGAATGCTTCGCTCTGCAAGCGCGCGCTCCAGAAGCGAAAGCGATGTGCGGGAACGAAGAAGAATTGCAATATCGCCAAAGTCCGGTTCCCGCAGACCCTCCTTCGTTTCGAACGAATATTGTCCATCAACGTTTTGTTTAATGTTCCAGATCTTTTGTGCGATAAGCGCCGATTCATCGACGTCCTCCACTTCCTCTTCCTCTGTCGTTTGTTGCTCCTTACTGTTTTTGAAAGGCGCAATCCATGCAACCGAACCATGACATTTGCCATCCCGCGCATGGATCAATTCCGAATAAGTGGACGAATCGGTGTGCAAAAGATCGCGAAACAAACGATTGATCGCGACGAGCGGCGCACGAGTCATGCGGAACGATTCCCCAAGCTCGATATGTCCGTGCGTTTCGATTGCGCCGCGGGTTGTATCGAACACCTCCACATCGGCATTGCGGAAGGAATAGATCGATTGCTTCGGGTCTCCGACGATTGCGAGATTGCTATCGTGAGCAAATTGCGCCGTGAGAATTTTTGCCAGCTCGAACTGCCGTTCATCGGTATCTTGATATTCGTCGATCATGAGGAACCGCAATTCTGCCGCGATGTCCGTGCGAACTTGTGTATCGTCAAGCAAGCGAAGCAGACGCTCGATGAGATCGTCGAAATCGAGCAACCCATTCTCTAACTTCCTGGAATTATATTCGACAACAATTTGATCGTACAGATCGAAAATTGTTCGCACGAGCGTCAGGTATTCGATATGCTGGGAACGGAAGTCCGATTCCGAAGCCGTGATCGTGCTGAGTATTGGACGCGCTGTTCGAGCCTGCTCAAGCCATTGCTCGATATTCTCTGCCACGTCCGTAGGCAAAGAGTTCAGATCGATGACACGCGCTCGAATCAGATTCTTGCTCAACAGCCGGTCAAGCACCGAGGAAAGCGCCGAGGCAGCTTCAAAAAAATCGTTGGTTCGATTGTAAGCAATAAAGGCTAGTGAAAACGCAGCTCCATCGCTTTTCAGTGTTGCAAACTGCTGTACTTCCCGAAGGACACGATGCGTTTCCAAATCGGTAACAATAGGAAGGGAACGATAAAGCGCCTTTTGCCAGAATTCGAGAATCGCTTCGTCTGATTGCGCAAGAAGAACATTTTGAATACGTTCCGTGCGCTGCCGGTTCCGAAGCAGCGTTCGGACAAGCTTCGTGATGGGAACGCGACCGAGTGTGCGGAACAGATGAAGGTTCGCATTTTCGTTCGGCAAAAGATAGGCATCTTCCAGCGCGGAATAGAATGTCGTTTCGATTGCATCTTCTTCGAGCAGCATTCGATCGGCGCCCGTCACAATCGCAAAGCTTGCATCGACATTGGCTTCGACAGGATATTCCTTTAAGATGCGAGCGGCGAAGCTATGGATCGTTCCCACGAATGCGCTTCGAAGCGAATCGCGAAGATGTCGAAGCCGATCTTTTGATAGGCCGTCGAGCTCCGCATTTGCAAGGCGCTCCTTCACTTCATCCGCAATGCGCTCGCGAAGTTCCGCTGCCGCATTTTCGGTGAAGGTGATTGCCGCAACGTTGCGGGTCGTCAGATTCGGAATGCTTAAAAAAAGATCGACATAGCGGCGAACGAGTACGCGTGTTTTGCCGCTGCCGGCGTTGGCGGTGATCGCAAGGTGCCGATCCCACGACAGGGCTTGCTCTTGGGCGGGGGTCAACTGCATCATTGCACAACTCACGCCGTGCATTGAAAGCTCCGCATCGTTAAAAAGAAAGGTAGCATGAAAAGCTTGTGGGACGATGATCGCCTCGTATGTGTTCCATGCTTCATGCCATCGGAGCACATGCCAATCGGTGAACTTATTATGCCACGCCTGAACGTCGATTCGTTTCTCGCCGATGCAGGGCATGCAGAAAAGATTGTGAGATGGGTGCGAGAAAAAAAAGCAGGTGGTTTTTGCGTCTTTGGCGGCACGGCGCAAAGCGTGGCGCAGATCGTGAAGGAATTGCGTTCAATAAAGGATGATCTGCTTTTCTCCTGCGATTGCGAATTCGGTCTTCCGATGCGGCTGACCGAAGGCGGCACGGAGTTCCCAGACGCCATGGCAATCGCCAAAACTGGCGAGACTGCGCTTGCAAGAAAAGCGGGAGCCGCCATCGCAAAGGAAATGGGCGCATTGGGGCTCGGATGGAATTTCGCTCCCGTCGCGGACGTCAATTCGAATCCGAAAAACCCTATCGTAAATACGCGATCGTTCGGTGAAACCCCAGAGGTCGTGAGTGAGTATGCCACTGCATTCATGTCCGGCCTTCAATCGGAAGGAGTTCGAGCGACGGCAAAGCATTTTCCCGGGCATGGCGATACTTCGGTCGATTCCCATCGGGAGTTGCCGATCATCGAACGGAGTTTGGAAGAGTTCCAGCGCGTCGAACTTCCGCCGTTTCACAAGCTGATCGAACGTGGAGTGGCATCGGTGATGACAGGCCATCTTTCCGCACCCGAACTCGCAAAAGCATTTGGTGCGTCGGAAGAAGAGGCGGCATATCCAGCTACACTTTCGCGCGCGCTCACGACTTCATTGCTGCGGGAACATTTTGGATTTTCTGGCGTCATCGTAACCGATTCCCTGGAAATGCATGCCATCACAACGCACTTTGGCGAGCGCGAAGCGGCCCTCCTTTCGTTCGAAGCGGGAACCGATATTTTGCTGATGCCAAACGATCCCGATGTGATGTTCGATGCACTTTTCGAGGCCGTTCAGAAAGGCAGAATCGCTCCCAAAGCCGTGATGGAAAGAGTAGATCGCATTCGGACGCTTAAGGAAAAGGCCTATATCGAAAGTTCTTCGATTAATCCTGCACGATTGGATACTTGGAACGAAAAACACGCCAAGCTTTCGAAAGAAATTGCTGGAAAAGCGGTGGAAGTGTTGGGAACTGTAGATATTTCCGATGCGGAAATCATTATCCTTGCCGACGAGCGGGGAACCGCAACGGAAAAGGCGAATTATTTCGCAGAGCGCCTGCTTGCGAAGGCGAAAACCTCAGCGATTTATACTCCCCAAACCTGGCCCACACGAAAAGCTTTGAACGAT
>DASYAJ010000406.1:0-8280 GCA_036501405.1 Kapaibacterium sp. (SeqCode) | reverse complement strand
GTTCGGAGCAGCTTACAGCCATGCTTGCTTCGTGCAACATTTGTCCGCTCGATTGTCAGGTGAATCGGCTGGAAGGAGAAATATCCCGGTGTTACTCCGGGCGGCTGCCGATTGTTTCTTCTTATTGTCCGCACTTTGGCGAGGAACCGTCGCTCGTGGGAACGCAGGGCGTTGGGAACATCTTCTTCGGGAACTGCAATTTGAAATGCAGCTATTGCCAGAATTACGAAATCAGCCAGAGGTGGAAGGAGGAACGAAAGAATGAGGTAACGATTGCGCGGCTTGCCGAGATGATGATCGAATTGCAGGATATTCATCATTGCCACGCAATTGGCTTCGTTTCACCGACGCATTTCGTTCCGCAGATGGTGGAGGGAATTCTCGAAGCGTGCAAATGGGGACTCCATCTTCCGATCATCTACAATACAAATGCATACGATTCGGTCGAAGTGCTGAAATTGCTCGATGGCATTATCGATATTTATTTGCCGGATATAAAATATGCGGAAGATGACATGGGGTACCGATATTCTGGCGTGAAAGAATATGTTGGACATTCCCGTGCAGCGTTGCGCGAAATGTATCGGCAAATGGGGGACGATTTGCTGATTGGAGAAAATGGACTCGTGAAGCGCGGGCTTATTATTCGGCATCTTGTTCTGCCGAATGGCCTTGCCGGAAGCCGCGACACGCTTTCCTTCATCGATGGAAATCTTTCCAATCGTGTGACGCTCTCCGTCATGTCGCAATACTACCCCACCAATAAAATTTCGAATGAGAATGCCGATAAATTCGAATACCTGCAATTGCTGAATCGACGAATTCGGGAACGCGAGTACGATAAAGTTCTCGATATGCTCGATGCGTTTGGCTTCGAAAATGGATGGGCACAAGAATTTGAAAGTCAGGACTATTACCGTCCCAATTTCCGTGATCGCGCAGCGCCATTCCAACGTTAACTATTTGAGGATTTCTCCGGTCTCCATCGACCAAAAAAGCAGATCGAGTTCGTCGATGGGAATGCCAATCTTCTCTGCAAATCGTTGCCATTTTTTTTCGATTTTCAGATAACGCTTTTTTGTCAGGCTTGTGGGAACTGCGTTAATGACTTTCAACCGAACAAGGTGTTTGAAAATATGACGGTCCAAGATCGCCAGATTTCGCACGCCGATATTGCGAAGAAAATGCGACGCTTCTTTCATGCCGAGACCATTTACATTGGCGAGAACGAATTCACGTTTGGTTTGTGCGGCAAGGGTAAGATTCGTTAAGTTTGGTAGCAATTCTCCAAAGGTCTCGCGAATGTGGAGCAGACGTTTCGCTTTTGTATTATGGAACCGAATATAATGTTTTGAATCGCGCAAATACGATGTGGGATCGAAACCTCGCTCGAAGAATTGGTCCTGTTCCAGTTCGGCAATTGTCTTCTCAGCATTTTCTGCGCTGGACTGCGGCGTGAGAATGCAAAAGGCAAGTTCGTAAAAATAATGCTCTTTCGGAATCTCGGAAAAATCCTGCAAACGGCGCTGAATCGCTTTTTTTCGTTCTAGGAATGTTGCATTCCATGGATCTGGAAGTTTATCCGTGAGCAAGCAGGTACACTCCTTTCTTTTTGAGCATAAACCCTTCTTGTTCCAGCACACCAATGACGGAAGCAACAAAGCCCAGAAAAGCAGTATCCGAGATGGAATATTGATTTTGAAGTACTAAAATTATTTTCTTTCGTGAGATAGGTTCTGCGTTGGTAACAATTTTTAGAATTCTGCCACGCCACACGCGACGTGCCTGACTCCAATACTCTTTTTCTTTCGATTTAGTCGATGCGTTCTCTTTTACTTTGAACGCAGTTCGGCATACCTTGTTTTCCGGGCACACCTCGCATTTCGGATTTCGTTTTGTGCAAATGGTGGAACCCAAGTCCATCACTGCCTGATGCCATTCGGAAGAACGTCCTTTGGGAAGGATTGCAGCATCCAGTTCGTAAAGATTGCGAATGGGAATTTTCTCATTCCCTTTCCACCACCGGGAAAGCACCCGTTCGATATTGACATCGACGACAGGAACATCGGCATTATGCGCAAAAGCCAGAACCGCACTGGCTGTATATCGGCCAATTCCAGGTAGCGCCAGTAGCGCTTCGAGCGTTTCTGGAAAGCTCCCGACAGCATCGATTGCTTTTGCGGCATTGTGCAAATTCAAGGCGCGGCGATTATATCCCAATCCCTGCCACGCGCGGAGTACATCGGCGCGTTGCGCAGCAGCAAGTTTCTTCACGGTTGGGAATTTTGCTAAAAACTCCGGGAGCCGCTTTTCGACATATCGCGCACCCGTTTGCTGCAACATGAATTCACTAATAAGCACCTGATAGGGCGTGCGTTCGATTCCACGCCAAATAAAACTGCGCTGATTTGTTGCGTACCATTTCAAAAGCAGTGGCACTGCGGTTTTTAGCCGCTTCAGCGTTGCAGCGTGAATCATTCAGGAATTCCTTCCCGAAGCAGCCGCGAAAGAACCCGTTCATTCCCTGTGAGATGCAATAACGTCGGGAGCCGTTCCAATGAAATCCATTCGATGCGATTGAAGTCGGTGTTATCGAACTCACCATGAAACTCACGGACGAGAAAATAGGAAATGACGTAGGTGAAGCCGTTCGAATAGGTCGCAATCTCGGAATCCCATTTCTCTGCTGCGATGTTTTCGATCCCAAGTTCTTCCATTAATTCGCGTTTCAATGCATCGATTGGAGTTTCTCCGGGTTCAATTTTCCCACCCGGAAATTCCCAGTGCAGCGGATAAATTTTGTGCGCCTTTCGTTCTCCCATCAGGACAAGTCCATTTCGGACAATGAGCGCAACGACAACGCCGATCGGTTCCATCATGCAAATTGCAGCGCCGCCAGCGGCTGCATCTTGGCCGCAATCCGCGCGGGAATGAATGTTGCCGAAAGCGCCAGCACAACGGAAATCACCGAAACGAGTGCATAGTGCTGCCACTCGATCGAAACCGGAACGGACGACATAAAATAAATATCGGAACGGAGCTTGAAGAAATGGAATTGCGCTTCAAGAATGCAAAGAATAAATCCCAAAAGATCGCCGCCAAGCGTTCCCACAATCGCAATGGCCATCCCCTGCGTCACAAAAATGCGTGCAATCCCACGGGTGCTCGATCCGAGCGATTTCAGGATGCCGATCGACCGCGTTTTTTCAATTACAATAAGGAGCAGGGTAGAAATCATGTTAAACGCTGCAACCAAAATGATGAGGCCAAGAATGATCGGAATCGGTTTTTTCTGTAAATCGATCCATGCGAAGATCGTCGGGTACACATCGTACACACTGCGTGCAACGTACGGATAATGCAAAATATGATTGATCGAATCGGCAACCGGCGCAGAAGATTCCAGCGTTGGCGTTCGGATGTCATACCCGCTCACTTGGGTCATGCTGAAGCCGACGAATTTCTGCGCGGCCGGAAGTGACGTATACGCAATCATATCGTCGTACTGCGACATGCCGGTCGCATAAATTCCTACAATGCGAAAGAGATGAAGATTCGCAAGAATATCTTCGCGCGATCGGAGCCGTTCGTTGAAGCGAATGGCCGCCAGATTTTTTCCGACACTCGTATGCAGCGTTTTTGCTAGACCGGCACTGATGACAATGGGATCGATTGTATCGGTTGCCGCCTGTGCCAGCGAATGGCCCGATTGAATGCGCTTCATTGCCATCACAGACGTATCGGTCGCAGGAATGCCTCGGAGCATCACGCCGACAACGCCGCGCGGTGAGCGAAGAATCGCTTCATGCTCGGCAAAAGGCGTGAGCGCGACGATGCTCGGGACCTTTTTTTGTAAATACCGGCTCGTGCCGGGAAAATCGGGCAACGGATGGTTCCCGTACGATGAAATCTCCACGTTCGAGGTATAGCCGAGCACATTGGATGTCAGGGTTTTTTCAAAGCCGCTCAAAATGGCAAGCGTCACGATCAGCGCCGCCGTGCCAAGCATGATTCCCGCCGATGCAATGAGAACGATTCCCGAAACCCACCTTCCTTTTTTCTGCGCACTCTCATTCCGTCCGCTGCCGCGGCGGGAACGAAGATACCGGAATGCTATGAAACGAGAATATCCGATGGCTGTTTAAATTATTCCTTTTGCGTTATTTCGTTATTCCTGATCGACCACCAGCTGTGCATCCGTGCCGATCGTTCCCACAGCGCGGATACTGTAGTAGCCTCCGTCGAGACAGTCCACAGGTTTGGACGATAATTTTTCTTCGGGATCGTTGGTCCCTTCGGCATCGGCATAAAAAATATGGTTACCAGCCGGCATGAGAACGTATGGACTCACATCCGTGAAGCTCCATGTCCGTGCGACATTTCCAGACTTAAAAATGGAATGAGATGTATCTTCTGTATCCGTTTCAAGATAAACAGCGTTAGGAGAGAAAGTACTGACGCCGTCCAAAAACCGGACCCAGCATTGACCGGGTGGCGCTGGGGTAAATCGTTCTGAATCGGTGACCAGGACAATGTCAAGACTGCTATCCTCTCCGAGCTGGCCGGCGAGAAAAAAGAGAGCATAAGTGTAAAAAGAGTGTCCTGGCGGCAGGATCGATTCCTGAAGGAACCAATGAAAAGCGGGAACGCTAAAATAATACGTTTCAAGTGTATTCGGAACGACTGGAATATAGTCATGAGAAACGACGAGCTGAGCGTTCGTAAAGGGCGTCGCTTTATCCGTATCGAAAATCGTAATTTGAGCATCCGCCGGTGGCAGCATCGAAACAAAACGGACCATTGCCAATCCGATGGTATCGACGACGCTGGAATCTTTCGTTACTATTTGCGTAACGGTGACCGTCTTGGTGCAGGAGCTAAGAGAGACACTAAGGGCGATCGCACCCGCGAACAGTGTGAAATAGCGAGCTTTCATACTTTTCATAACACAATTCCCCACAAAAGATTTTGCAATGCACCACTTTTTTGTGACTTTCCCGGGCATTCCTGTGTATTACATCTATAGAAGAAGCATGACAAAGTGGATTTGTACCGGTTTGGTGCTGAGCACGATTGTGCTTGTCAGCGTTCCCGCGCTGGCTGGTTTTCCATTGTCCTTCGATAAGACCAGCCTGAGCTTTGGCAATGTCATCCGCCCACAGGTAAAAGAACTTGCCCTTAATATTACCGATACCTCGCCGGCCTCCATTGAACTAAGCTCATTGGCGATCAACGGCCTCGATGCTTCCGATTTCAGCGTGGTCTCCCCAAGCACACCATTGGTGATAGCGTCGGGAAGCATTGCAACAGAAATAATTATCGAATTCAATCCAAAAGGATTTGCCACGCGGACGGGAAACTTAGTGCTCGTGACAAGTGCAGGAAATGTCGATATTCCGTTGAGCGGATTTGGGATCGGCGGTTCCAGCCTTTCTTTTGCCGATTCGGCGATTGATTTTGGAGCGCTCGCGCCGAGCGGTGAGCGCGATTCGATTCTGGAGTTATATTCGAGTGGGATCGATACAGCCACGATCGATGGTGTAACGATCGCGGCGTCCGATCTTTCGTTTTCGGCGAGTCTTCTACGCGATACCGTTCTGCCGCTGAGAATGGCGCCAGGGGATTCCATCGCGGTGAAGGTATCGTTCCAGGGCATGACGCTGGCCGGCCAAAAGCAGGCGCTGCTCGGAGCAATTCTCGAAGATGGGATTAATTCCCCCACCTGTGAACTGCTCGGAAGCGATCTGTATGGATCGTTCGAGATGCATCCCGATTCTATCGATTTCGGATCCATGTATGTGGGACAAGTCATGGACAGTACGATCTATCTTGTCAATACGAGCACGGTCGATATCTCCTTCGATGGCCTGGACGCGAGTCCTTCCGGCGATGATTTTAGTATCGTCGCTGGGCCAGTGCCACCCTTCACGATTCCTGCTGGCGACTCCGTTCCGATCGTGATTGAAGCGAATCCGGGTCTGGAAACTTCTCACTTTTCTCAACTGCAAATCGTCTGTCCGGATGACGATACCAATTATAAGTCTGCTAATCTTACGGTGGCAGCTTCGCGCGCTCCTGTAATCGGTCCATCGATACAAGATCTTTCCTATTACTGCGCGCTTGTGATACCCCTCTCCGATACAGTATCGGTTTTTAATTCTGGACTGAAGGACCTAATCGTTACGGGCATCGCGTCGGGAACCGGGACGCTCCGTTCTTCCTTGGCCTTGCCCGATACGATTTTCGCAGGTGGGCATCAGATCGTAATATTCCATTTCGATCCATCGGAACTGACAGGCGATACGATTCCGGTCGAGCTTATGGGTGGAAATTATCCGCTCTTCGTGGATACCATTGCGCTTCAATCGCTTCGAAGCACCGCAGTCTCGCTATTAGCTGCGGAACCCGCTTCGGGGGCTGCTGCGCAAGCGTTGCAACTGAGTGCTGGTTCATCGCTCACTCCGTTTGGAATCGATACCGTCGTCGTTCATCTCGATGTCGAGGATCCGAATATCGCAACGATCGACCCAAGTTCTATTACATCCGCGCTTCCGAATGTTACCGTGATTTCGATTACGCCGGAAGCCGGTGGATATGCAGTGACGCTGGCATCTCCATCGCCGATCGCAACGGTGGCAAATAGTTCTCTTCTTTCGTTCCGTGTCGATCGATTCGTTTCGACGACATCTTCGACGGGTCTGATTTCGACAGTTGAAACGCCAGAAAAAGCCGGTTGCCTTGATTGGCCAACCGATACCATTGTCATCAACGGACCGAACGTCTGCGGAAGCACCTCGATTCAGGACGAGCTTTCCGGCCATTCGATTTTTTCCGCCTCCATTCTTCAAAACCCCATTTCCAATTCGCTGGATATACTGGTACAAGCTAATCAGCCCGCTCAACTAAGCATGAAGATTCTTAATGCACTCGGAGCAACGGTTTCGGAGCAAACGATTACGGTTACTGCCGGTAATAACACATTTACACTTCCCACATCGAGCCTTCATCGTGGAATGTTCGATCTGGAAATCGGCACAGCGAACGGTGCGTTCGAACATCTGCCTTTCGTCAAGGTCCCATAACCCACGTTGAACATTTCTGTTCTTCCGTGAATTATGTTGGTATGGACCTCGCCTTATCTGATAGATCCGAAGTTCGCCGCGTGCTACGTACCGAAGCAATTCGCGCGCGGAACGCCCTGCCGACGGAACTCCGTCAGGAATGGAGTATGGCCATTCAGTCGAAATTTGTTGAAGAATCCCGCGAACGGAATTTTCGTTCGATTCATTGCTACCTCAGCATTCGGTCTGAGGTAGAAACGGGTGAACTGGTCGAGCGATTGCTCGCGAGCGGTATTCGCATAACGGTTCCCATCGTCGAAGCCTCGGCAACGAGCCGCATTCTTGGTCATTCGGAAATCACCTCGCTGAGTAGTCTTGCCCGTGGCCCGTTTGGTCTCGCGGAACCAACAGAACGAAATTCGATTTCACTGGAAACGCTCGATGCGGTCATCGTACCGCTTGTTGCTTTCGATCGTACTGGCACGCGGCTTGGGTATGGGCTGGGATTTTACGACCGGTTTTTGCGATCGTTGCCTGCCAGCGTCGAGCGCATCGGCCTCGCATTTCAGATGCAGGAAGTGCCGTATATTCCCGCATTCACGCACGATGAACGGCTGGATGCGATTCTCACCGAACACGAAATCATTCGCGTCAAAAGATAGTGCAGATCTTATTCCGTTCAAATTCCTCCCGTATACTGTGTGGCGTTGCCGCCGGCCTTGCGGAACGTTATGGCCTTCGGCTATGGCTCGTGCGCGTTGCCTGGATTGCCGCGTTTCTGGTAAGCCCTTATGCGGCGCTTGCTTATCTTGCGCTTGCCGTCTCCATGCCTTCGGAATACCGGTTTGCTTCAGGACTTCACGTTCGAGAAACCGATACTTCCGTAACGGGAAGATCGCGTTTCAACGCTTCGGCAAAAGTGCTGACCGGTCGATTGCTGCACGGGCGATCGGCCTCCTCCAACACGGCCGGCATTCTGCTGCTTTTATTTGGCGCGTTTCTGGAACTTCCAAACATCGAAGGTGTGAACTTTTATGCGTTCCATCCGATCGTAACGGGGATTTCGGTCACCGTGGGAGCCATTGCGACTCCGTTTTTTTATCTCTCGCTCGCCCTATTGCTATGGCTTCTTCCACAAAAACGGCACTCACCGGTGGCGATGATTCTTCCGAGGCGTTCGGCGTTCGCTTTGGAACGAAACGAAATCAAGATGATCGGC
>DASYAJ010000405.1:0-5448 GCA_036501405.1 Kapaibacterium sp. (SeqCode) | reverse complement strand
TCCCATCTCATTACGGAGCAAATGCAGAAGATCGATGTCGTGAATAAAGACCAGATCCTCGGGAACTTGCGAACGCTGCTGATGGCGGAACTTCGAAAAACGATCCGGCCTGAATTCCTGAACCGTATCGATGAGATCGTCATGTTCCAGCCCATCACCGAAAGCGATTTACGCAAAATCGTCGATATTCAGCTTAGCCGAGTGATCGAGATGACGGAGAAGAACGGTCTGCACCTTGAAATCACGAACGATGCCCGGGATTGGCTGGCGCAAAGCGGATTCGATCCCATTTACGGCGCGCGCCCGCTCAAGCGCGTCATTCAAAAAGCGATTGTCGATCCGCTCTCGATTAAGTTCCTCGGAGGTGAAATTCAGCAAGGCGATACGCTCCGCGTCGATCACAATGAACGTGGGCAATATACATTCCAGAAAGTGGAGCGAGATGTGTTTCTCTGAACCGGAATTTGGAGAAATTTTTTGGAATTGAAAAGGCCCAAAATCCTCCTTTAAAAATCCGACGAGCGCCCGCAAAAAAGGGTTCCGAGTCGCACGCGCGGCGTCTTATCCCTGCGCCTCAAACTCATGGAACACCAACCCCGTCAGCAGCTTCGGAAAAAAGTAGGTCGATTTTTGCGGCATGAATTCGCCGCGCTCCACAACCGACTGCAACTCGTTCGGGCGGATCGCGCGCAACAGAAACGCGGCGTTCCACTCCACTTCATCTTCCATTTCATCGACTTCCCGAAACGTGTGCGGATAGAGCAGGTTCGCGCGTTCGTCAATCGCCTTGCGCGAAAGCCCGACGATCGGAACGAAAATTTCTTCTTCGATGCGCGCAGCGGGAATGGGGGAACCACCCCCTAACCCCCTCCTTGAAAAGGAGGGGGAATTTTCATCGGAGCGGAGTAGAACCCATTTCGGGTCTTCCGGCAGTTCGATCAGCGTGAGCGCGTTGTCGTCCCGTTCCAGCTCCCCAAAACCCTCCTCGCGGCTCGTAAAGAATACGAGCTGGAACCGTTCCCGAAGTGTATCGAGCAGAGCGTATGGATTGAAATTCGAAACGCCATGCAACAGCCGGTGCGTCGGCAAAATCACCGCGCCATCCGATTGCAAATTTGCCAGGAACATCATCATATAATCGCCGCCCGAGATCTCAGGATGCTTTTGCATGAATTCCACCGCCGTCTCATAGCGATGGTGACCGTCGGCAATAATCACCTGCGTCGGCGCGACGATCTTCGAGATACGCTGAATGGAATCGTCGTTATCCATGCGCCAGAGAAGATGGCGCACGGTTTCGCCGCTGGGAAGCATTTCTTTCACATCCGCCAGCGGCGCGTTCACCGTTGCGGTTTCGAGCGATTGATCGAACAGAAAACTCGCGTCCGAAACGAGTCCAAAAATCGGAGAAAAATTCGTATGCGTGTGCTCCATCAATTCCAAACGGTCTTTTTTCGGCCACGCGTGTGTTCGCTCATGCGGCAGCACTTCTTTTTTTCCATACGCGCTTAGCTTCAATCTGCCGATGACACCGGTCCGCATAATCTCCTCCCCGTTCGGAGTTTTGAAGACTTGGCGATAAACAAAAAACGCAGGACGCTCTTCCCGTTTTAATATTCCTTCCCGCTTCCATGCATCGAAATACTGCTTCGCGCTGGTGTAGGGGTCCGCATCGCGGCTCCATTCGAGCCGAATGACATTGTGTGGATCGCGCGCATAAAGAAGGTTCCGAAAATCCTCGGAAATCACATCGTACGGTGGTGAGGTGACGTTCTCGATCAGAACGCGTGACGCATTGTAACGCGTACCAAGGAAGGGAAGGAATTCAGGCATCGACGGAAATGGTTGGGATGGAAAGTAAAGATGAAACCGTGTGGATAATCTTAACGGTTGTTCGATTCCGTAAGATGTTTCTTCGATTCTTTTTTTGCAGTCAGGGAATATCCACGCTCCGTAAGGAAATTCTTGTTTTCACGCCAGTCCTTTTTGGTTTTGACGTGAAGTTCGAGATAAACAGGATGTTCGAGAAACCGTTCGATTTCCTTGCGCGCTTCGGCTCCCACAGCTTTCAGTGCCTCGCCGTTCTTGCCGATAAGGATGGCCTTCTGCGTATCGCGTTCCACAATTGCTTCGGCATTGATGTACCACTTTCCTTCCTCTCGTTCTTTGAATTCAAGGATGTCGACTTCGGTAGAATAGGGAACTTCTTCTTTGAAGCGCCGGAAAATGGATTCCCGAATCAGTTCCCCCACGAAAAAACGGTCGTTCTGGTCGCTTAGTTGTTCCGTGTCGTAAAAAGGTTGGGAACCGGAAAGATAATGTCGCAGCGTACCGATCAGATCTTTCACATTGTATTTCTTGAGCGAAGAAATCGGTACCAGTTCCGTAAATTCATTGCGCTCGCCATATTGTTGAAGTAAAGGAAGGAGTGCTTTCCGGTCCTTCAGCAGATCGCTCTTGGAAATGGCGAGTACGATAGGTTTACTTCCCGCAATTTTTTTGTAATCGTTCCACAGTTCCGGCAGTGCGCGGCTGGGCGTGCGGTTCGCTTCGGCAAGCACAAGGATAACGTCCGCATCCGCGAAGGAGCGCCGCACTTCTTCGAGCATTGCTTTGTGAAGCAAGGTCGTCGGTTTGGGCATGATACCGGGTGTATCGAGAAAAACGATCTGTTCGGTTTCGGATGAATAAATTCCGAGTACCCGCTTTCGCGTCGTCTGCGGTTTTTTCGAGACGATGGAAAGTTTCGTTCCGAGCATCGCGTTCATCAGTGTGGATTTTCCCGCATTCGGAATTCCCACGATTGCGCAATAGCCGGCTCGAAAATCTGATTTAGCGTTGCCGATAGCGTGGCCGCTCACTTTTTCATTCATCTTCTTTTATTCGTTCGATCGTCCGTCGTTGCATACTACGCATTGCTTCTTCTGGCGTTTCCTTTTTATAAAGCGCCTTCGAAACTTCATCCTCGATAATCGCTTCGACATCGAGCCATTGCGGAATGACGGGCGTCATCCGTGCATGTGCAAGTTGGGCCGTGAATATGCTTCCCGCACGTCGATGGAGGTAAAATGTATCCGCTTGGGATTTTACATCGGCCGGATATTCATTCACTTTTCTGGCAAAGGCAAGCTCGTTTTCCGGGCGCATCAGATATTCCAGGAACAGTTCCGATTCCTGTTTCATCGCGCTTTTGGCGTTAATCGCAAGATATTCCGCACCGGCAAACGATTCACCGGTCTGGCCTTCGTTACCTGGGAACACTTCCGCGTGCCAGCGAAACGGCACCGTTGCGAGCCGGGGCAAGAGCCACGATCCGCTGAACCAGATCCCAAGCGTTCCGCGAATGAAGGCGTCGTCCAAATCTTTTTGCGTTTCCATTTCGCCGAAGTTCAACTGATCGACATAATATTGCAAGGCTTCGATGTTTTCCGGACGGTCCATCGTCGGATGACCGGCGCTGTCGAATAAATCCCCGCCATTCGACCACACATACGGAAGGAATTTTTTATAAAGCCGATGCTGGTCCGGGCCATTCACGCCGATGCCATGGTCCTGTCCTGCAACTTCAGCCATTTGTTTCATCGTTTGCCAGTTCCAGGGCTGGGAAGTATCTTCTTTGATCACATTGTCATTGACAAACATCACGCGTGTATCCAAAAGCCAGGGAACAGCAAAAGTGTGACCGCTCCACATGCCCGATGGCAAAGCGTAGGACGGCGCATGGGTAAAACGCGACGCGAGCAGGGAACTCGAATCGAGATTCAGCAGAACGCCGCTCGAAGAAAACTGCGGGACCCAATCCGAGCCAAGTTCCAGCACATCCGGCGCGGTCTCGGAATTAAATCCAGCCATGAGCTTCGTTTTCCCGTCCGACCAGCTTAGTTCCGTCACCTCGATCGGGATTTCCGGATGCTCGCGATGAAATCCGGCAAGGAGCGAATCCATCGCTACGCGCTGCGTGGGTTCTGACCAAAAATGCGAAAACCGCAGCACCCCCGGCTCGATTCCGCGATTGCAGGAAGCAAAAATTTCTGCAAAAAAAATCGTTAAGAGAAGAAGAATTCCTTTCAGACGAACTGGGCTCATGCGCCTTCATTACTTTCTTTTTGAAGAAGGACTTTCCTGACGATCGGAAAGAGATGAAGTCTTCGTGCTGCAATCTCAAAGGGTTTCATTCCGGGTATCCCCTCATTCCCTTCACGCTCGATCGTCGCGATTCCTTCAAATTTTTCGTCTTCTCTACGAATGGAAGCATTGGCCTGAAGGCGCATAATTCTTCTACCATCTGCTAACGTCAACATTTTAACCTCATTTAAAAAAGGAGGGAGTTCATGCAATTCCGATAAGGGAACGATAAGAAATCCAGAATAACCTACATAATCGACCGTGGAATACGTAACGCATGAAAGAAAAAAGTGTTCCCTCGACACTTTCTTTCAGGGCTAACGCCTTCTTCTAAAAGTATGATGCCTTTTTTGATGAACTGAGGGATGGATGTTTATCATAACCGCACCAAGCAGTAAAGTTTGCGTTTTAATGGGGGTGCGTAAAACTGATGAAGCTGATCAGCGCCGTGATAATCACCATGATATTCGTGATGATTCCAATGGCCTCGAAAAACACATCGAGCGCGCGGCCGCTGACGATTATCGTATCGCCCGGTTCGAGCAGCGGGTTTTGCGAAAGATCCCCATCGTCGCGATACGCTTCGAGATTATACATTTGTACCCGCTTGATGGCGGTCGTATCGGCATGAACAATCTTGATATCGACAAGCCGCGCTTGCGATGTGGGACCGCCGGCAAAGCTGAGAAGTTCCACGAGCGACGTCGATCCGGGAACCCGATAATGGCCCGGCGATCCGACAAATCCCCAAAGATTGATGTCGATCTGAATTTCGCCGCCGCGCATGACATTGTATATCGGCATATTCGTGCTCGTCGGATTCAGCGGCTGGCTCGCGCCGGGTCCCGACGCGCCGGGAATGAGCGGGTTGCCCTGCGCGCCCGCTCGATGCGAAAAAGCGCAAAGGAAAAGTGCGGCGGAAAAAATAAAAAGAAAAGTTCTCATCGGTGCGAGTGCAGTAATCACGGCTGAATAGTAAACGCAGCCCAGAGCGAAGAAGAGCCGCCATTGGGTTCGATCCATTTCACGCGCCACTGGTACGGCACATTCGCCACCAGCGGTGTTGCCGTCGAGGGATAGGTCTCGACGATCGGATTGGCATCGCCCGCAACCACATGGGACCAGACGTATTCCTGGTCGTCCAAGCGTTGAACGATGATCTGGTACGTGCCGCCCAGGTTCGGGTCTTCCCATATGAATGCAAGTGGGAACCCCTTCAAGCTGTCAAGGCCGACCGGGCTTTCGAGCACGACGCGCTGAACGAAATGAAACGATGTCGCAAGTCCGGGATGCGTTGCCGGGCCGGAGGTGATGGAATTATCC
>DASYAJ010000404.1:0-2348 GCA_036501405.1 Kapaibacterium sp. (SeqCode) | reverse complement strand
TTCCCCCATCTCTTCCCCACCCTACTATTACTCCCCCCTTCTCGGTTCGCTCGGAATTTGTTACCGGTTTTGACAATAACGAAGCAATGCTCAAACGCCTGCGCCGCCTTTCGACCGAAATCCTGCATAAAAATCCGTGGTGGGAATACCGCCGGGATGAATACCTGCATCCAGATGGCTCTCCGGGTGAATTCTTCTACGCGCATACGCGCGGCGCGGCATTCATTATTCCTCTCTTCGAAGATGGCCGTATTCTGATGCTGAATCAATTTCGTTATCTGAATCAGAGAGAAAGTTTGGAGTTCGTCGGTGGCGGAGTGAAAGAAGGACAAACAGCAGAGCAATCGGCACGAGAGGAATTGGAGGAAGAAGCCGGTTTTCTGGCCGACGAATTAATTCCGATTGGATGGTTCAATCCGATGAACGGAGCAAGCGATGAGGAGTGTTACGTCTGGATTGCGCGCGGCCTTACTGCAGCCAAAGCCAGACCCGAAGTAAGCGAGGAGTTCGAACCGGTTTGGGTTACACCGGCGGAACTCGAGCGGCGCATTGCCGTAGGCGAAATCTGGGATGGCATGACGCTCGCCGCTTACGCATTATTCAAAAACTACTCTCGTTAACTATTTTTATGCGCTTCACTCTGCGCCTTCTATTTTTCATCGCTTCGTTCTTGCTTTTCGCGCTTGCGCGAACAGTAAGCGCACAGCCGAATGAATTTCGTCTCCATTTTCACAAAGGCGATTTGCACCGCGTCGTGATTACCGAAATTCTGCGGATTCAGATGCACTTTCCGCAAGTGGATATTCACGATGTGCGCCCGAGCGTCCGCACGACCGACTACTCTTTCAAAGAACGGGTCGAAAGTGTGGATGCGGATGGTTCCGCGACAATCGCGGCCACGCTCGATTCCTTCAAGACGAACATCACGCTTGGCGAAGGAAAGCACGCCGAGAATTTCTTTTCCTTCAATTCATCTGCCGACTACGACATCACCCACGAACTGCATGATATTAAAGTACTGCCGCGGGCGCAATTTCTGGGGCAGACACTCCGCTTCGTCATGCGGCCGGATGGAACGATAAAACAGTTTCTTAATTTGCAGGACTTTCACGACGTTGCCGTCAACGGTGGCTACGATTACGATCTTCTCCATGCGATGCTTTCGCTGAGCGATTCGCTTCGCATGGGACAACTCCTCGAATATGGATTCGGTAGCCTTGCGGCACTGAATGGAACCTATACTTCTCCATCGACAACAGCAGAAATTCCTATTACGCGAAAGGTTACCGCAAAAAAATACGGTCCTGGGATGCTCGATGTTCACGTCCGCTACGAGAATGCCCCGCCGCGCGTCGAATATCTCGAAGGCATTGCCATGCCGCTCTTTATTTTGGATTATTATGGTGCGGGCGCAGGCACGATTGCCATGTCGAAAAACGAACTCAAGCATTCCTTTTATGAAGATACGGCGAAGGTGCTGCTGCATGTCGATATCGATACGGTTCCGGAAATAATTACCCGCACGGTTACGACCGATATTTATCCTGTTTCCGTCATGCACGGAAAACTTATTTCGATCGAGGACGTAAAGTCGGGAGTCGATTCGTCGCACGTCATCTCGCGGCGGGGCCATGCACCAATGCCTGTCGAAGGAAACGGTCCACAAACTGCTCCGCAAAGCGCGCCGCAAGGAACCGACGATTCGCCGGCCAATAAAAATTCCAATCCGGAAACGCATTAGGCTCCGGGTTCAATATCCTTTTCGAGCTCCATTATCACTTTCACCTTTTCCTCATGCATTCCAATCGAATCTTTTTGTGGTGTCTTCTCGCGTCGGTCGTTGTTAGCTGCGGTAAAAAAGAATCGGCAACGACGACATCGAACATGGCGGTCGATACGACCAAACAGGCCGAGCCTGTTGCGATTACCGATACGAGCCATCATCTTTTTTTTCGTCCGAAAACGGGATCGGTCGAGCGCTATCATATCGTAGATCGCATCACGATGAGCTCCGCCGATACGCCGCCGGGAAGTGCGCCGACCAAACAATCGGCCACGAGCACTGCCGAAATTTATCTGCATCAAACCGTGAAAGCAACCCGCAAGGATAGCACGGTGGAACTCGTCATCCATGTCGATTCGATCCACGTCGCTTCCACGCGCGATACCACGAAGTCAGAATATTCGAGTTCGAACTTGAAAGATCGGATGGACCAGCAATATCAGGAGTATAATCTCGTGCTCGGGAAGGATTTTACCGTCCTTGCCTCGAAATATGGCGATCTCGATTCGATCACGGATGTCAGCGCGGTCTCTGCCGGTCTGCTGGCAACGGTGCCGGATTCGAT
>DASYAJ010000403.1:0-2588 GCA_036501405.1 Kapaibacterium sp. (SeqCode) | reverse complement strand
TGGAGCGAGCTGGCATTATTTCGCCGCTTTCGATTTTTTGACAAGTCGTTCTAAGGCATTCTTCCCCGCGACCTTTTTCTTTTTTGCCGTCGGCGCCTGACTGCGGGAACCGTAATGCAGGATCGGTTTCAGTGTCCAGTCTTCATCCGCGAATTCATCCTTATGTTTGAAGACGAGCCAATTACTTTTGTCATCCTCATCGGGACGGCCTTTCATTTCCACCATGTGAAACTCTCCCTTCAGTTTTTTGCCATGAAAAATGATTGTGATTTTTCCCTCCCGAATTTGTTCGACGAGTGGATCGCCAATCTCCACGTAAGTTCCCTTATCCCAGATGCGTACTTCGCCTGCGCCATATTGCCCTTCCGGAATCGCTCCTTCAAACGATCCATATTCGATTGGATGGTCCTCGACCATCACCGCAAGATGCTTATCGTTCGGATTCATCGACGGGCCTTTGGGAACCGCCCAGGATTTTAGCACGCCTTCGGCTTCTAATCGCAAATCGAAATGGAGCCGCGTCGCATGGTGCTCGTGGATCACGAAACGGCGCTTGCTCGCTTTTTCGGTGCGACCTTTTGGTTCGGAAGTGATTTTGAAATTCCGTTTTTTATGGTAGAGCTTTAGTGGCATGGCAATAGACGAGAAGGGAATTTCGTACCGAACGAATTATAAATCCAGCATCGATTTTAGTGTCAAAGCATTTTTGGGAGCATTCGCTTCCTGATCGTTATCGAAATAGACGTAAATATGTTTTGCGGTGTTCGACCACTCTTTAATTTCCTCGGCCCAGTTGCGTAACTGATTATTGGAATAGCTCCCACGATATTTTCCATCCGGTCCGTGCAACCGAATGTAGATGGTATCGGCGGTTACAATATGCGGCGCTTCGAAACGGTCCAGTTCGTAGATGCAGAAGGCGGCATTGTACTGCTTCAGCATCTCGAACACTTCTTCGGTCATCCAGGTGGGATTTCGGAATTCAAAGGTAAAGCGGAGACGCTTAGGAAGCAATTTAAGAAATGATTCGAGCCGTTCCAAATTGATCTTCCACGAAGGCGGCGTTTGGAAAAGGATTGGTCCCAACTTTCTGCCCAATCCTTTTGCATTTTCGATAAATAATTCGAGCGGCTCTTCCGCTTCGTGCAGCTTCTTGTTGTGTGTGATGAACTTACTTCCCTTTACTGCGAAGCGAAACCTCGGCGGCGATTTTTTCTTCCAACCTTCAAATCGCTCATGCGGCGGAAGATGATAAAAGCTATTGTTGAGTTCCACCGTATCGAAATGCTTGATGTACTGTTCGAACATTTTCGCTGGGGATGTTTTTTCGGGATAGAATTTCCCGCTCCAATGTCGATATTGCCATCCGGAAGTCCCGATATGAATCGCTGCACTCATGAGTGCAATGGGCATAGAAGAATCAGGCCACTATGTTTCATTGACGTTGACAGTTTGTGGGATTGTTATTCGTTCAATTTTGATCTGCTCCAATTTATGACGCTGTTTTCGAGTGATCGTAAACTTCAGTCCGTTCGTCTCGATTGTTTCGCCAATGTTCGGAATGCTTCCCACCTGCTTTTGGACGTACCCGGAAATCGTTTGATAATCGCCGCTTTCTTCGAGCGGTGGAAGACGATGTTCGAAGTGATTATTGAAGTCGGCAATTGTCATCGTCGCATCGACATAGATGGTCTCACCGCTCTCGATCACATCGCGGGTTTCTCCAATATCGGACTCATCGCGAATGTCCCCGACAAGTTCCTCCAGAATATCTTCGAGCGTCACAATTCCTTCCACCCCACCATGCTCGCTGACAACAATTCCCATGTGTACGCGGCTTTTTTGAAACTGCAAGAGTAAATCGGGAATTGGTTGTGTTTCGCTGATGAACTGCGCGGAACGAATCGCGCGGTCCAGGAGTGCCAGAAATTCATCGCGGCTTTCCTTACTCGGAACGCTGAGCCGTTCGAGTTGTGAAATAACGGGAAGAATATCCTTCACATGCAGGACGCCGGAGATTTCATCCAAGGAGTTCCGAAAGACGGGCAATCGGGAATAGCCTTCCCGTTCGATGATTTGCAGCAACTCGCGCGGTTCCAAATCGAGATCGAGCGCCATGACTTCCGAGCGATGTACCATCACTTCGCGAACGGTCTTTTCGCGGAATTCGAAGAGCGATTCGATCATATTCCGCTCCCGGCTGGCGACAACACCCTCGCGCGTCGATTCAAGGATCACCCCCATCAATTCTTCTCGCGTATGACCACCTTCTTCCGAAGCTTTGGGTAATCCGAAGACCTTGAGCGCAAGGTTCACCATTTTATTCAACAGCCAAATCAGCGGCAAAAAAATTCGATAATAGATCGAAAGCGGCACCGAGGTTTTCAAGGCGGTTTCAATTTCGAAATTGATGGCCATGACCTTCGGCACCTGCTCGCCTAAGACGATATGCAGACTTGTCAGGATGAAAAAACCCAGCGCGAAGCTGACAGACGTAGCAACGGTATTCGATACGGCGAAAAGATGGAAGAATGGGGAAAGAATCCCAAACATAATTGGCTCGCCAACCCAACCGATGGAAAGACTTG
>DASYAJ010000402.1:0-8248 GCA_036501405.1 Kapaibacterium sp. (SeqCode) | reverse complement strand
AGTGTAGTCTCGAAATCGGGATGAAGGGATTGCAAAATAAAGTGATGTAAATAGAGATGATCGTTATTCGCCGATGTGCATCAGAACAATATAGATTCCAATGATTGCGATGACGCCCATACAACACAATCCGAAGCCAATTATGTCCTGCTTGGTGAGTTTCCAAAATTCCCAGTTCGTATGCGGGAACATTTTATCGCGTTCGACAAGATCGGGATGATCGATCCGTTTCTGCACTTCGATTTTGTCCTGCTCGGGATCGGCAAGCGAGGGCGTATGCACTCGCGCGTAAAACTCATCGAGCACTCGCTTGCTGTTTGGCTTCGTAATAAAGCTCACAAGAAAAAGGATGACAAAAGGAACGATAATATCGAAAAGAAATGAAAGCGTGGAAAGTCCGGCTTTAGAATAATTCCTAAGATCGAGCCCCGTTAATCCAACGATCCAAAGCTGGAACCGAAACATGCCGCTGCCGATAAGCGGGGAGCGGGGATTCGTTTCATCGGCGTGGGTAACGGTCTCGAAATAAATCCCGGTTGGCGCTTCGCGCTCAATATGAGAAATTGGCTGTCCGATAAATTGGGCGGCGCCGGATTTCACGTCTTCCGTTGTTGCTGTAATGATTTTAGTCTGCTCGGTCCCATTCGTCATCGATGTCAGTGAAGAAAGAGAGGTGAACGACGAAAACGTTGGAACGACATTCGGCACAATGACCGTAATAAAAATGGAAAGCACCATTTGTACGATAACTGCTTTCGTCGTTAGCCGACGCCAAAAATAAACGAGCCAAATCGATGGTCCAATAATAGTTCCTATCGAGAGGACATATTTGAAAACGACGAAAATATCGTCGGTGATATAGGCAAACCCAATTCCTGCCATGAGCACAACAAGGATCACAATTCTTCCCATCAGGATTTGCTTTTTGTCCGAGGTTTGCGGACGCAATGGAACCAAAATGTTCTTCGTAAACGCTGCCGACCACTCCAAACTCGACGATGCTTTCGCCGCCATGTTCGCTGCCAGTACGCTTGCAAGCATCAATCCGACGAAGCCCGCGCCGAGCAGATCGTTTGTCATCGTTCCCCAGATGTAGGTCGCGTCCGAAAGCTTCCCAGAATAAAGCGCGACGGCTATGAGTCCGGTCAGTGCCCAGCCAATCATGACGAAGCGCTTGACGAACGCCCCAGTAATCATTCCCTGGCGAGCGGCGCTGTCATCTTTCGCAGCACCGCCAAGCGTGAAGCTGCGCGGCGCAAGCCCGATGAGATTCACGAGCGCCATGATGGCGACGAACCACCAGGTATATTCGCTCCCCGCGCCGCTGCCGAAAAGGTGAAACATGTCGCTCGGAATGCGCGCATGAAGTCCCGCAAATCCGCCGATCTTTGCAAGCCCGACGGGAATTAATATTGTCGAGAGAAACACGATCATGATTCCCTGCATCACATCCGTAAATGCGGCGGCGAATAAGCCTCCCATGATGACATACGCCGCCGTTACCCCTCCATACAGAATATAAAATGTGATGAGATTGAGATAGGAGATCGTACCCGTGATTTCGCCTTTTTGCTCCTTCTCATGAAGCATTGCAAGACGCGGTTCGAGCGAGCTGGGAAGGGTTCCGTGGGATACTTCGTCATCGAGCGCGCGCATTTCTTGGAATTGTGCAACGCTCGCTTTTTCCGCGATCGTATATTCCGCAGCGGGTTTAAGCATGACGGCCTGCATCGTTTTTCCGGTGATAAGATAGCCGATCGAAGAACCATAAATCGCGGCAAGCAAAAGATAGACGGCAAAAAGTCCGCTCAAAAATTTCGATTCGAAGCGGTGCTCGTAAATATCTCCCGGCGCAAGATAGCGCGCGCGCCGTTGCAGTACAGAGGTGAACCAATAAAACGGCGTGAGAAAGAGCACAAGGTTTTGGAACCAAACACCTTGCAAACCCTGCCGATAAATTTCGCGCGTGACGCCGGCCGCTTGATCGGCCGAGACCATATTTCCGAAATTCAGGAAGCCCATCATGACGCGCCCGAAGCTGCGACCCGCCTGGAAAAAGTTCTGCGTGGAACGCGCGGCGCGGCGCTCCGTTCGGCGGCCAATCCAAATCAGCGCGACGAGATAGAGCGCGATGATCGCCCAGTCGATAATATGCAGGCCGAAAAACAAGACGTGAACCGGGTTTAGGTGAATCTGGACTTACAGAATGGAAAAGAGGAAACAGGATTTGGAAATGGAACAAGAATCCACGCGAAATCGTCGGAGTTCTGGAAAAGTTTTGCAGATCGGGACGAGATTCCACCCGTGACATCGAGATGGTACTAAAGGCAAGACAGAGTGCGATGGCATTACGAATTTCCAGCAATTGTGAGATTCTTTTGGAATCCGCTCAAGTAATAGAACTCGAAAGCATGGCCCTGCGCTGCCTCGCTTCACTTTCTTTCGGTAGATTATTTTGCGCCGTTGGTCTTAACGAAAAAACCAAGCTACATCGTGGATTTTCCCTCGAATAGGAACGGCAATTCGAAGAGGCAAATCGGTAAAACCGGAAGTGGATACGACGATAGCCGGACGAAGTTTATCGATTTCAGACCCAATATTTGGCTCGAATTCGACGAGCCAGAATGTTCTCCTTTCAGTCCACTTGGCTTCGCTCGGAATGCCAAACTCTTTTTCCATTGAGTTGCGGATTGGAATGTTTTCCCATCGTTCTGCGTCTCAGTGTTCCCTCCTAACTCCAATAATATTCTCCATGAAAATCCTGATTACCGGGGCGACTGGCTTTATCGGCTCGCATATCGCGGACCGTTTGCTCGGCGCAGGCTATGATGTTCGGGCGCTCGTGCGCTCGAGTTCGAACCTGCAATGGCTTCGCGAAAAGCCGGTCGAGCTGGTCACGGCGAATATGATGGAGCTCGATTCGCTGAAGGCGGCGGTCGTGGGAACCGATGCGATTGTTCATGTCGCTGGCGTAACGGCAGCCAAGAACAAGCAGGGATTTTACGACGGGAACCTGATTCCGACGCGCAATCTTCTTGAAGCTTCGCGCCGGTTCAATCCGATGCTTTCGCGATTTATTTTTTGCTCGAGCCAGACGGCCGTCGGTCCGTCGCTGGATGGTCAGCCGGTGACAGAGCTGACGCCGCCGCATCCGATCACGGCGTATGGCCAGTCCAAACGCGCTGCCGAAGAAGAATGCGAACGTGCTCGCGAGGATTTCTCGATCTCGATTCTTCGGCTTGCAGCGGTGTACGGTCCGCGAGATACAGCGATCCTAACATTTTTTCAGACCGTCGATAAGCGGTTGAAACCGCTCATCGGTATGAAGGACAAGTGGGTGAATTTGGCGCACGTTTCGGACGTTGCCGATTCCGTGCTGCTTTCCATCGAAAAGGATGCAGCGAAAAACCAAACCTATTTTATTGGCAGCGAGAAGCATTATACCTGGCGTGAAGTCAGCAATCTGACCTCGGACGTCCTGAAGCGGCGGGGACTGACGGTGAAGCTTCCCCATGCGCTCGTATACTCTGTGGCGGGTGCGTCCGAACTCTTTTCGGTCTTTCGTGCAAAACCGAGCGTGCTGAATTGGGAAAAAGGGCGCGATATGGTCCAATCGCATTGGACGTGCAGTGTCGAGAAGGCGAAGCAGGAATTGGGCTACGCGCAGAGGGTTTCGCTGGAGGATGGCGTCCGCGATACGACCGAATGGTACCGTAAAATAGGCTGGATGTGAGAGATTAATTCATGAAAAGCGCATGGCGGGTTTCTCATGCGCCATGAATGATTGTCCGATTTTGAGACGAAATTGTAGCGAAAATCTCATTCTTGTACATACTGAATTAACGGAAATAGCAAAAACGTGTCAATTTGGTAAAATTGCGAAACTGGCACGGTATTTCGTTTGTTGGCATCCTGGCAAACTAAACTATAATTCTCACCTTAAGCTGAACAAAGCTTCTCACAACTTAGGCACCGGGAGGGCAAACCCGGTGCTTTTTTATTTTAAATTTTTTAAAACGGTTTTTTAAATGCTTTCGAGAACTCTTTTGTCGCGCTTTTACTGTTGGCATTGACGAAATGACCGTTTCCATCCGCAAGTTTTTCTTTGCCTGTTTGCTCCTCGCCGCGAGTCTACTTGCTCGCGTATCACCCTCCGTAGCGCAGACGCAAGTCCAACCGCCCGTGCGGCATTACCAGGTCCGTTCCTACGATCTGACGCTCGATTGGCGCAACATTATCGAAAACCGCACTGCTACTTTTAGCGGTGAAAACGATATTTCGCTCACAATGACATCGGCTGCGCCTGCAATCGTGCTGGATGCCGAAGAGATGACGATCGATTCTGTGCAACTGAACGATACGGCCATCGTCGTTACACAGCCGGTGGGCGATACGCTCTCGATTTCGCTTCCGGAGCAGGACCAAGCGGCGGGCACGCCCATTTCGCTCGATATTTTTTACACGCACCACGGCAACGATACCGGTTCGGAGTCGGGCATTTTTTATTTTCCCGCCGGAACATTCTCCTCTTACTCGAAAACGATTCCAGAAGACCTGATCTACACGATGAGCGAGCCTGACGGCGCCCGCAAATGGATGCCCTGCAACGATGAGCCGTATTACAAAGCAAGTTCCAGTATTTCGATTATCGTTCCGAACGGCTATTCCGCGCAGAGCAACGGCGCGCTGCTCTCGATCGATACCGATCTGACCGATGGTTCGCTCACGTTTCGTTGGCAAAGCGATGAACCGATTGCAACCTACCTTATGGCCGCTTATGCAAGCAAGTGGGTGACGTGGCGCGATTATTACCATCGGCTTTCGAATCCCGACGATAGCGTTCCCGTTATCTATTATGCCTGGCAGGAAGATTACGACAACACCGATTCCTCCGGCAATTCGCTCGACGCTCGATTTGCGTTCCGCCACACGCCGGATTTGATAGCAGCCGATTCGAAGCTCTTCGGCGAATATCCTTTCACCGCATACAGCCAGGTGCCGCTCGACCCATTCGGATACGGAGGGATGGAACATCAAACCATCACGGCGCTCTACCGGGGTATTTTGTATGGAAATCAGGAAGAAATTATTGCGCACGAACTCTTCCACCACTGGTTCGGCGATAAAACGACCTGCGAAACGTGGGCGGACATCTGGCTGAACGAAGGCTTTGCCACCTTCGGCGAAATGCTTTGGGCGCAGGGAATCGGCGGCTCGACGGCTTACGATGGTTACGCAAGAAACATCGCCTATGATTTTTTCTATGCGCCGATTCTTGCGCCGACCTACGATCCGCCAGTCGATCACATGTTCGATCGGTATGTGCCGGTCGTGTATTACAAACCGGGCTGCGTGCTCTATATGCTGCGCCGGATGCTGAATAACGATACGATGTTCTTCAATACGCTCCGCGATTATTCCAGCGCGTTTGCTTACACGTCGGCGAACACATTCCAATTCCGCGATTTTATCGTCCAGCGCGACAGCGCCCGTGCGCCAATGGACCTGAAAACATTCATCGATGAATGGATTTTCCAGCCCGATTGGCCGATTTATAATGTCCATTGGTCCACGCAAGACAATCAGCTTATTGTCCATGTCGATCAGGAGCAGGACTCGACCGATCACTACACGATGCCGCTTCGCTTTTGGACGATTAATGGGAGCGATACGACAACATTGACCTTCCTCGATACGGCTCGAAGCCAGACCTTCACCGCTTCGCTGCCATCCAATGGTGTGCAAACATTGGCGATGGACACGATGACGGTGCTGATGTCCAGTGTTACGATGACCGAAGACCAAAATCTGTCCGTGAACGAATTGGGCGTGGTGACATGGCCGCTCGAAGCCTTCGTTTCGGGAGGTACGGTGAAACTGAGTTACGCGCCGATTGTTGGAACAAATGCGGAGCTTCGCATCCTCGATGTTTTGGGCCGCACGGTTTTGGAGCGCGATCTTTCGCAAGGAAGCGGCGGGACCGCGATTCCCATTTCGCAATTAGCGAATGGCGATTATTTCGCAACGCTCACGAATGGCGGGAACTATCAAACCGCCAAATTCCATTTAGAGCGATAGTATTATTTAGGTTATTTTAGATAAGGATGTATTCGATGATAAGCAAAAAGATCGGTTTCGGACTGATAGCGATCGCGCTGATTTCGGCGATGGCAATAAGCGCGAGCGCAGAAGTGCATTTTCAAAATCTCTCGTTCGAGGATGCCAAGGCGCTTGCCGTCAAAGAGCATAAGACAGTCATGATCGATTTTTACACCACCTGGTGCGGCTGGTGCAAAACGCTCGACAAAAATACCTACACCGACGAGAGCGTCTCCAAACTCGCCGCTGAAAAGTTCATCGCGCTCAAAATCGACGCGGAAAAAGGCGAAGGCATTGCATTATCGAAACAGTATAAGGTCACGGGGTATCCGACGATCCTTTTCTTCGATAAAAAAGGAAATATGATCGAGCGCATCGGAGGCTATCAGCCGCCGGGGCAGTTCCTGCGCTCGATGCAAACCGCTGCAGCCGGCGGATCGAAAGCGCTGCTGGATGAAATCGAAAGCGCACACCCACCGAAAGATGCCTCCAAATGGATCACCGCCGCTTATTCCTACGCCCAAAACAATCAGCGCGACAAGGCGCTCGGCGCGTTCAGGAAAGTGCTCGAGCTCGACCCTGAAAATAAACAGGGCGGTTATGCCGAAGCAATGTATGCCGTCGGATTTCTTTCGACCGGCGATGAGCAGTGGAAAACGCTTTCGGATGCCATTCAAAAATTCCCGGACGAAGCCGATGCCGATCAGGCCAATATGATGATCGTCCGTCACGATTTTGAAATTTCCGACACGGCTGCGGCCGGTCACCGCATCGACGCATGGGCGATGACGCATCCGCGAGACGGCGCAAGCTTCAATTTCTTTGCATGGACCGCCGCGCAGCACCATGCGTTGTTGGCTGTTGCCGACGATTACTCTCAGCGAGCCGTCAATCTTTCAAAGTCGCCCTCTGAGAAAGCTGCGGCGATGAATACTCGCGCGATTGTGGTGTTCCAGCTTGGCAAAGCAGGCGACGCTTCGACAACCGAAGCAGAGGCATTAAAACTGGTCGATCCCAAGAAAGATCAGAAGCTCTTCGCCGAAATCACCAGCGAAAAAGCGAAGTTCGACAAAGCCATGGCCGAAGCGAACGGGAAGTAAAGCAACGCTCGCGTGGAGCTGTGACGAGAAGTCTGCTCCACGCGGCGTTAATGGATAGCTACGATGCGTATGCGTGGCTCGAGACGGCGAGGACCGGTAAGGTGAGATTGTCGTAAAAAGCGCCAAGGGCATTGCCTCTCGCTTCGCGAGGAACCCGAAACGACGACGATGGCGCGCCGAAGAAGAAGTGAAGCGTTTGTCCAACACCTTCGGAGCTGATTAATCGATCAGTTTTCTGAAAGAATCTCATAAATTTCGTAAAATTTCTTAATTCCAAGATACAAGTGTCGTATCTTTGTAGTGTTGCTTGAGTCATCGCAAAAGATTTTTACTAAATAAAACTATTCCCATGAATAAATTCGGATATTCTCGCTATTGGTTTCTGCTCGCGGCTTTCACCGTGGGTCTCACGATCGCTACACCGATCGCATTTGCACAGCGCGTGATTTCCTATCAGGGAATCCTTACCAATGGCAGAGCACCTGTTGACGGGCCGCACGCAATGACGCTGAAGCTCTATCGGGATACGAATAGTCTTCCGATCTTCCAGGAGATGCAAAACGTCACCGTTGCCGGCGGGATCTTCAATGTGTTGATCGGAAAAGTTGTAGCGCTCCCCCCGTTGAGCTTCTCCGGATCGAATCGATATTGGCTCGGAGTGCAAGTGGACGGTGCGAATGAACTCACGCCACGCGCGCAACTAACCGACGTTCCCTCCGCTTTCTTCGCCGATACCGCGAACTTTGCGCGAAGTGTTGACTTGACTGGGGGAACAAGCGGGCAGGTGTTCACCTCCAACGGTTCGTCCGCTCCGACATGGCAGGATATACCGACTCCTCCGGGGCTTCCCACCGGAGCAATCGTCGAGTTCGCGGACAATGGTGCTCATTCCGGATTTACACTTCTGCCCTCATCTATTTCAATCGGCGAAGCCTGGGCAACGAAAGCCTCGATGCCCACTGCGCGAACCTTCCTTGCGGCGGCGGCGGCGGGCAACGGGAAGCTCTATGCGGTTGGAGGATACAACGGCGGTTACCTTTCGACGTGTG
>DASYAJ010000401.1:0-4998 GCA_036501405.1 Kapaibacterium sp. (SeqCode) | reverse complement strand
GGCAGTTCCGAAAGTGTGACAAGTTCGGCTTCATCGCCGAACGTAACGACATACAGTTGGTCCTTCGGGAATTTTGTTTTAATCAGTTCCGAAAGGGCGAGCGCGGTTTTTTTTGCCGGTGTAATCCGGTCCTCGCCGTAGAGAATCATCGAGTGCGAAATATCGATCATGAGGACCGTCGCGCAGTTGGTGAGGTGCTCGGTCTCGTAAATTTCGATGTCTTCTTCGTGAAGAGCAAACTCCCCTTCTTCCGCCGGGTCAACCACCCCCCCACCCCCGCCTTGAAAAGGCGGGGGAGTTTCTTTCAATGCTCGCTTTTGTGCATTCAGGAACGTTTGTGTGAAGTCGATATTCGATGCCGTATCGCCGAAGGTATAGTTCTTCGTGTTCTGGGTGCGCTCGATGCCTTGTCCGGTATGCGGCGTATCGTGGCTTCCGCCGGGCGATTTCCGTAAGGAACGAAACATTTCGAGCAGCGCATCGCGCCGGATATTCTGGATCGCTTTGTTCGTCGGTTTCAGTAGCGCGTTTTCGTCCTCGGTGATCAGTCCCAGTTCTTTGAGTTTATCCTGGAACATGTCGATCGTCATGTCTGGCCCGAGAATATGGTGCTCATCATCGAGGTAGCGCATCCACTCGAGCGCTTCGTTGGCATCGCCCGAGGTCGTCAGCAACAGTTGCGTGAAAAGATCGACAAGCTGCCGAAGCAGGTCTTCGGCGCGCTTGCTGACATTCGGAATCCACTGAGAATAGGAGAGGCGCATGGCTATAACAATCGTCTCGAATTCGTAATGGTTCACGGACGAATCTCTAAAGCAAGAACGATATTTCGGTAATTGAGCCTCTAGCGGGAAGCTTGCCGTAATTTTGCAGAAACTCTCCGAAAAATCATCGTAATCAGTTTAAAAGTCAGCAGTTCTTAAACCAGGTTCAATGTGAAGATCAACGTATTAATCATGGCGGGCGGGGTCGGCTCGCGGTTTTGGCCCGAAAGCCGCGCCCATAAGCCGAAGCAATTGCTGGACGTCGTGACGCCCGGCGTCTCGCTCATTCAGTCGACGGTGCAGCGCACCATGCTTTTTTCCGATCTGGCCGATACACTGATCGTCACCGGCGAAGCACAGCGTCAGGAACTCGAACGGCAGCTTCCCAATCTGCCAAAAGCCAATATCATCGCCGAGCCGATGGGACGCAACACGGCGCCCTGCATTGCGCTGGGAGCAAAGATGATCCGAGAACGATCCGGTGAGGATGCGATCATGATCGTGCTGCCCGCCGACCATGTGATACGGAACGAAACCGAGTTTGCACGACTGATGAAGCTCGCGGCGCGGCTGGCAGCCGAAACGCGCGCGCTCGTTACGGCGGGCATTCATCCGACGCGCGCGGAAACGGGCTTCGGCTACATTCAGCTCGATGACGAGCACCTTCCGTCGCAGCGGGAACTTCCGCATTTTTCGGAGTTCGAATTGCGCGATGTCTTTTCCGTCAAACGCTTTGCCGAAAAACCGGACGTGGATACGGCGCGGCGCTTTGTCGAAAGCGGAGATTTTCTTTGGAATAGCGGCATGTTCATCTGGCGTGTCGATGCGATCGAAAATGCGCTCCGGCTTTATACGCCGGAGATCATGCAGGAGATCGATAAACTCCCGCACCATAAGGCCACCGATTTTGCTTCCCGTCTCCGCGATGCGTATAGTTCCATTCGCGGGGAATCGATCGACTATGGCGTGATGGAACGCGCCTCGAATGTATACGTGCTCCGCGCGGGCGCGCTCGGCTGGAGCGATGTCGGAAGCTGGGATGAAGTCTATCGCCTCAGCGAAAAAGATTTAGAGAATAATGTGCTCATCGGCAGTCATGTCGTTGCAAGAAATTCCCGTGGGTGTTTGATGATTTCTCGTAACGATCAGCTAATCGTGACTTATGGCATGACAGATGCCGTCGTCATCAATACCGGCGATGCAATCCTAATTACGCGACGCGATCAATCCCAGGGCGTGCGGGATGTTGTCGATTATCTGAAGCGCCGTCAGATGGAGGAATTTTTATAGGCCACTCTAAAAAAAGGGATCCCAGTCCCCTTCTCCCTGTTGGAAAAAATAAATGAATCAAGTCCCCTCTCCCAGCGAAGAGGAAGTTGGGGGGTGAGGATATTTCAGAACTATAGCACTTTCAAATTCGCAAATTTCAGCATCAGGTTTTTGCGGCCGAATTTTGGGAACTCGACAGTCGCTTTGGCTTTATCGCCCGTACCGGCTACTTCGATGATCCGGCCTTCGCCGAAGGTCTCGTGAAAGACACGCGTTCCGCGTCCGAGCATCGAACGTCCGTCCACCGCTTCTTCGGTCTGTGCATATTCGGAGCGTCCGCCGACCGTTCGTTCCCTCCGCTTGCGTGTGAACGTGCGCCCATTCACCACGGGAGAATTAGCAAAGAGGTGCGAGGTGCTGGGGCGCTCGAAATCCTCATCGAAATGCGAGCGCGTGCGCGGTTTCGTTCCGAAGCTCGTGATGTGTTCGGTCGCGCCGGAGCGTTCGATTTCCTCGAGGAAGCGCGAAGGAATGGCGCGCGCCGTTTCGCCGAAGCGCATACGTTCCTGCGCGTAAAATATAAAGCAGCGCTGCATCGCGCGGGTAATGCCGACATACATCAGTCGCCGCTCTTCTTCCACATCGGCCGGATCGCGCGAGACGCCCACAGGAATGCTGGGGAACAACCCATCTTCCAGTCCGGTAATGCAAACGACCGGGAACTCCAGCCCTTTTGCAGCGTGGAGCGTCATCATCGTAACGACATTTTTCGTTCCATCCGATTGATCGATCTCCGAAAGCAGCGCGATTTCTTCGAGGAACGATTCCAGCGTCCCGTCCGGGTGCTCGTGAAAATGATCGGTGACGGCGGAAAGAAATTCCTGGATATTTTCCCTCCGCGCGATTGCCTCGATCGTGTTTTCGAGCTTCAGCTCTTGCAGCATTCCCGTTTCGTCGATCATGGCGCGGAGCAGTTCGCTAATCGACATCTGGTCCCGCAAGCGCGTATATTTCCCAATGAGCCGCGCAAACTCGTGAATGCGCTGGACGGCGCGGCTCTGGACGCCAGGAACGAAATCGATCTTTTCGAGCGCGGCCATCATGCTATGCTCGTGATCGCGCGCGTAGGCGGCGACGTGCTCCATCGTGGTCGCGCCGATGCCGCGCGGAGGATTATTGATGACGCGCGCAAGGCTTTCCGTATCGTTCGGATTGACGAGCAGCCGCACATAGCCGAGCACGTCCTTAATTTCCTTCCGTTTATAAAACGCCGTGCCACCGACAATGGTATAAGGGATGCCCTGCCGGCGAAGGCCATCTTCCAATGCGCGGCTTTGCGCGTTCGTGCGGTAGAGGATCGCGAAATTTTTCAGATCGAGCTTCGAGTGCCGCACTTCTTCCTCGATCGCGCGAACAACCGAAGCGGCTTCATCTTTTTCATCGAGACATTGCGTGATGCGCACCGATTCGCCGCGCGGATTCTCGGTAAAAAGCGTCTTCGGAATTTGGCTTTTATTATTCTTAATCAGTTCGTCGGCGGCTGCGAGAATCGATTTTGTGGAACGATAATTTTGTTCAAGCCGAACGGTTTTCGTTCCAGGATAATCGGTCTCGAAATCGAGGATATTGCCGATCTCTGCGCCGCGAAAGGCATAGATGGACTGCGCATCGTCGCCGACGACCGCGAGATTCTTATGCTTGCCCGCTAAGCGCTTGATAATCGCATATTGCGCGCGGTTCGTATCCTGATACTCATCGACAAGAATATAACGGAACTTATTCTGATAATGATCGAGCGTTTCGGGATTTCGGTCGAGCAGTTCGATGGTCTTCAGCAGTAGATCGTCGAAGTCCATCGCGTTCGACATCTTGAGCGAGCGGACATACTCCGGATAAATTTTCGCGACCTGTTCTGCAAAAGGCTCCCGCGCGAGCCGTTCGTATTCTTCGGGCGAGACCATCTGGTTCTTCGCGCTCGAAATCCGCGAGCGAACGGCATTCGGACTGAACTGGTCTTTCGAAATGCTGAGCGCATTCATCGCTTGCTTGATTGCGCTGAGTGTGTCGTCGGTATCGTAAATCGTGAAGCTCGAGGTATAGCCGATTTCCTTAGCGTGCCGCCGCAAAATACGCGAGAAGATGGAGTGGAAGGTTCCCATCCAAATATCGCGGGCCATGTCGGAGGTGGCTTCTGGCAAAGCCGTTTCGCTCATCTCTTCGAGCAGGCGCGCGATGCGCTCTTTCATTTCGTTCGCTGCTTTGTTGGTGAACGTAAGCGAAAGAATTTCCCACGGACGCACCCCGTGCTCGAGCAGGAGCGCGATTCGGTGTGTGAGCACGCGCGTTTTGCCGGAGCCGGCTCCGGCTACGATCATGACTGGACCTTCTGTGTGCGAGACGGCTTCGCGCTGCGCCGGATTCAATCCGGCTAATATCTTCGACATAATAAAAATAGAGGTGCTACAAGCGGAAGGCGCAGCTAAAAATTTCCGATGTGCAGACTTTTATACAAACTTATTTTACAAACTTACAACGATTTTTTCTTCCAACGACAAAAACAGATCGAATTCCGTTTTCTTGAAAACGAGTTCTGCGGTTTTCCCATGCTTTTCTCGATTTTTCATTGAGCGAAACTAAAGCATACTCTTCCGTGATTAAGAATTCCTATGAGCGCACCAATAGCAGTCAAAGCGCCTCTTCTGAAAGCGCCTCTTGCGAAAGAAGAAATGTTTGGAACGATCCATCCGGCCTCCTCCGGCTCGATTTCCGACGATCGCACCGGCATTGCTGGCGATCGCACCGGCATCGAGCGTGCCTTCGATGTGATTCGGCACCATACCGTCCATACGAAAGGCTATGTGATGACGGCGCTGGAACTCATCCAGGAGTTCGGAACCGCACAGGATAAAAAAATGCTCGCGGACCTGCTCCAGGAAAAACAAGGTGCCGTCGATTTTGCAAAAAG
>DASYAJ010000400.1:0-4092 GCA_036501405.1 Kapaibacterium sp. (SeqCode) | reverse complement strand
GACGAATAAATAAGCGTTCCGAACTGAGTGCCTAACGTGGTGCCAAGAAAATCCGCATAATTGAAGCTGACATACTTGCCGTCCGGGGGACATCCGGGGATGAATGGGAACCGCGGCGAAGCTTGTCTGAAGATCGAGAATGGTCTGGGTATTCGTTCCATCGGGAGAGGAGATGAGAATCTGCTCCCGTCCGTTCGACGTGTAACTGCCATTCGCATCGTATATGATACGTCCACCGGACGCAAAAGAAGGATCGAATCCATGAAATAAATTCGTGCTGGCGTTGCTCCCGAGTACCTCCTCAGCGACCTCCGATCCCCCCGCGCCGAAAAGCAACGTGCCGGAAGCGTTGGAACCCGAATTCGGTCCCGTGCTCGATTTACAGCCGAAACCCAGGAAAACGAGAAAAATAAGACTTACCGAGAAGCGATTGTTAGTGAACATAATTTGTAGTATGAAGGATAATTAATGGGGCGTGTCCGAACACTTCGGACGACTAATCGTTCCGGAGCAGGTGTAACCACGCCTCGAACATCCAAAATAGTTTGTTCTGAGCTTTCGAAATATTCCACGCAATCCATTCATCCCCGATCAGACTCCCACCCGCAAATCTCCCTATAGGCTAAAAGCCTATGTTATATGCCGGGTTAAACGTTCCCGACGCGAGTAGAACAGATTTTCTAATCTGTCGGCGGACTTTTAGTCCGCGCCAACTTCGCACGGGCCGGAATGCCCGCCGCAGTGGTGGAAGAGCAAACTATCATCTCAACAGGCAATTAAAGAGATGAACTGATCCAGCTTTGGAAAGTCGATAATCGAGTCCACTTCATTATTTGACCATAATAACCAGTCCTCTTAAATTGATCGATGTTGATTCCTCCACCGGTCAATATTCCGATTAGCTCCCACTTCCCATTCTTGAGTCTGAAGAGCCCGCCACCACTATCACCGCCCGAAGCAATATACTCAAGAGGTCTTGGAATCTTACTTACCGTTTTATTACAAGAGGAATCAGTAGGATGATCCATGTCACAGAGCATGAGCGTTGGAAGTCCGAATTCATCAGGCCGGGACATAGAATCTATCACATTCTCACCGGCAAACTTTCTGATTGGATTTTTTACCTCAGGCGTATCAGCGGGGCCACCGGGACCAAATCCTACACCTACGACAATAGCTCCGAGTTCATCGTGATTCTCACAAAGATGAGGAAGGTCAACGTTCTTCACTGGCCTATCTAATTTCACAATGGCAAGATCAAACTGGTTCGCAATCAGATGATTGTATTTGGGATGAACGGTTATTTTTACTCCGTGATAAATTTGATCGCCAAAACGAAATGAATAGCTCTGAGGCGACCCAATATATGTGCTATCATCTACGTTAACAGTCATTGTATAGCCACCTGACTTAATGGTATCTAGATGCCCGGTAGATTCCATGACACAATGTGCGGCGGTAAGGACATCTTCACTATCAATCAAAACCCCGCTTCCCGGATAAGGTTTATTAGCCAAAAGTTCACCCACGCAATCAAATTGATGTTGTGCCGCCAGTTCATAATATTTACTAAGAGGAACATCATGCCGACCACGGCCTGCAAACACGAATATCCAAGCAATTAGGAGAATGGCTACCCTCCAATGCTTCATAGCACGGCCGGGCATCGCGGGTTTGTCTTCCTTCTTCTCGCAGTTACGCATACACCAATCGTCCTTTCGGTTCCGGAATTTCGCGGCCTAATTCTTTCGCGTAATCGATCCACTCGCGCATGACCTCCTGCACGTGGCGCAGGCATTCCTCGTAAGTTTTGCCATCGGCCATGCAGCCGGGAAGTTCCGGCACTTCGGCGATGAAGCGGTCATCCTGCTCGCTCCAGAAGATGATGATTTCATATCGGCTCATAACGATTCTCCTAATTCATATTGCAAAATGATCTTGCGTACCTGCCGTACCTGATAAGCTTTTGCCATCCCGTTCTCAGGCTGCAAGTCAATAAGCTCTCGAATTCCGATCTTTGAATACAAGTGATGGCTTCCTCGAATCCGTTCCGAAAAACCCATCGACTGTAATATTCCGGTCAGTTCATTGAACCGGATATTGTAATCCGAAGTGCCACGAAGTATAGATTCGAGTACTTTATGTGGATTCATTCTAAAAGAAGATCAAAGTATCAAGGCAGCCCTCGCGGGCTGCCTTCAAATCACATTAATACATATCGCCCATTCCGCCGCCGCCCATCGGGGGCATCGCGAGTTTGTCTTCCTTCTTCTCGCGGGCGTTCATGCCTCTTCGAGTTCTTTGACCTCCATCTCGCGCTCGAATTTGTTGAGTGTGTCGATCGGAAATTTTTTCGAGGCCTCCAGTATCTCGATTCCCATGAGCCTGCCATCCTCGGTCATATCAAATGTAATTCCTTCCGGTCCTTCGACCACTTCATCCGGTTCAATATCGGAGAGTTGAATATAGGCCGTGTCCGCGTGAGTGTCATATGAAATTTTCATTTCTGTTTTCCTTTCCTAAGTGGATAATTGGTCTTAACCACGAGTTTGTTCCTTTCTTTAATCACCGCGAGCTTGATAGGAGTTCCTTGCGTATTCCGAATGCCTTCGAAGATCAAGATACGCTTTCTGCGCTCTGGCCAGTCCTTTAGATTGAGAGCATTCAGACTTTTTACAAGGTGCTCGCGATCAATTTTGTATAGTCGTATTCGTTGCCGAGCATGGCGGCCGAAGAAAATTTTCACGTAGTAACAGTAAAAACATCGAGGGGCGCTAACGGTGCCACTCGAATCACATTAATACATCTCCCCATCCCGCCGCCGCCGGGCATCGGTGGCATCGCGGGGCCTGTCTTTCTTCTTCTCGCGTGGTATCATGCTCCGGGTTGCAATCCTTGCTGCTTCAATCCTGCCGCCACGAGCTGGCGCACCATCTCTTCGATACTCAATTGTTTCTTACGGGAGAGATTTTCAACTTGGTCAGTCATTCCGGCGAGCACTTGGTGCAAGAAAACCTCTTTGGTCATTGGAATCATCGGCGCTGGAACGTTCCGAAAGCTTGATGCGTCAACGTAATCGAAGACATTCTCGACCGAAGACCAGAATTTAAATTCCTCGTCTTCCGTCTTAAAATCCGGTATTTCCTTTAATTCTTTCATTGTAAATTCTCCGTTCTACCTTGTGCATGTCCCGAGCGCATATAACCCGTATTTTCCGATTCCGTTCAGTAAAGGCAATGAACAGAAGGCGTCCGGCTTTCGTCTTACTAAAGACAATTCTTCTTTTTTCATTCCCTTTGTATCGAAAAGCGGGTGAATTGAAAAATTCGTAACTTGAAAATGCCTCCTCTGCTTCCTCGTCCGTTACCTTATGTTCGCGCCAATTCTTGCCACGATTTCCCGCGTCCCATTCAAAACCATCGTAAAGATCAAGTAATGGCATAAAAAAGAAGGGCCACCTTTCGATGGCCCTTCTGAAACATTAATTCCGAAAGAATTAATACATATCGCCCATTCCGCCGCCGCCGGGCATGGCGGGCATCGCGGGTTTGTCTTCCTTCTTCTCGACGATGACGGCTTCGGTCGAGAGGAGAAGCGCGGCAACCGACGCAGCATTTTGCAGCGCGGAGCGGGTAACCTTTGTCGGGTCGATCACGCCCGAAGCAAAAAGGTTCTCATAGACTTCGGTCGCGGCGTTGAAGCCATAATCGGCTTTGCCGGTCTTCACCTGATTGACGATGACGGAGCCTTCGAGGCCCGCGTTCCCGACGATCTGGCGGAGCGGCTCTTCGAGCGCGCGGCGAATGATGTCCATGCCGGTTTTGATGTCGGCGTTTTTCTCATTCGTATAGAGGCCGTTCGAAAGTCCGGCCATGGAGCGGAGCAGCGCAACGCCGCCGCCGGGAACGATTCCCTCTTCGACGGCCGCGCGCGTGGCGTGCAGCGCGTCTTCGACGCGGGCTTTCTTTTCCTTCATTTCAACTTCGGTCGAAGCGCCGATCTTGATGACCGCTACGCCACCCGAAAGCTTTGCAAGGCGTTCTTGCAATTTCTCGCGGTCGTAATCGGAGGTCGTCTTGTCGATCTGATTCT
>DASYAJ010000399.1:0-3221 GCA_036501405.1 Kapaibacterium sp. (SeqCode) | reverse complement strand
CCGGCTGCTGCACCAGACTATCAAGAAAGTGACGAACGACATTGCCGATTTGCGCTTCAATACCGCCGTCAGCGCAATGATGATTTTACTGAATGCGATCGAAGAAGAACCAACGGTTCCACGCTCTGCATTTACGATTCTGCTTCAGTTACTTTCTCCATTCGCGCCGCATATAGCAGAGGAATTATGGCAGCGCACTGGCAATGCGGACACCATCTTTCATTCCCAGTGGCCCACATTCGATGAAGCGAAAACGGTGGAAAATACCATCGTGCTGATTTTGCAAGTCAATGGCAAGCTGCGCGATAAGCTCGAAGTGCCGCGCGGACTTTCGAAAAGCGACCTCGAAGATTTTGCTCGTAAGAGCGCGAATGTTTCGAAACACATCGAAGGTAAAGAGATTAAAAAGCTGGTCGTGGTGCCAGACAAACTTGTTAATGTAGTGGTAGTATGAACCTCTGTGTATTATTAGGTGGCCCGAGTGCCGAGCGGGAAATTTCGCTGCTTTCCGGATATGGCATGGCCCGCGCGCTGCAAAGCCATGGACATGAAGTGACGCTGCTCGATCCTGCAACGAATCGCGCGATGAAGCTCGAAGCATTTCAGGCTGCACCCGCCAGCAAGGATGCGCCATCGGTAACCGAGCTGGGGCAGTATTCGCAGGGCGGAATGCTGCTCGAAAGCTTGATGTCGAAGACGGTCAAGAGCGCAGATGCGGTAGTCATCGGCCTGCATGGGTTACCGGGCGAAGATGGATTAGTGCAATCGGTGCTGGAACTTCTCGATAAGCCGTTCACTGGTTCCGGTTCTCGTGCCAGCGCGCTTTGCATCGATAAACATTACACGAAAATTATTTTGAAGGACGCGGGCATTCCCGTCCCGAATGGAATCATCGTTCCCGCAAGCTCGCATCCGCAGGAACGTCATGCGGCTTATCAATTGGCAAAGACGGAACTTGGAATTCCGATGGTCATTAAACCGAACGATCAGGGTTCAACGGTTGGACTGACCATCCTGAAAGAAGATTCCGAAGACGCATTTCTCCGAGCTGTCGATCTCGCATTGGAATATTCTGGGAAGGCGCTGATCGAAGAATGTATCGAGGGCCGTGAATTGACAGTCGGTATACTTGGGAACGAGGCGCTGCCGATTGTGGAGATCACAACGAAAGATGGCTTTTACGATTATCATCATAAATATACACCGGGGATGTCGTTGCATGTTTGCCCGGCGGAAATCCAATCCGAAATTGCAGATGGCATTCAATCCGATGCGCTCAAAGCATTCAAAGCTTGCGGTTGCAGCGGCTATGCGCGGATCGATTTCCGGCTTCGTCCCGATGGGAGCTATTATTGCCTCGAAATCAATACGCTCCCCGGCATGACAGAACTCAGTCTGCTCCCCGATGCCGCGCGAGCAGCGGGAATTTCTTTCGAGGAATTATGCAAAAGGATCGTTTCGGAAACAGTACGACCGAAATTGGGTTAGGCGCTATACTCTTCCATCAGCTTCCGGGCGATGACCATTCGCTGCACTTCGCTGGTACCCTCTCCGATGGTGAGGAGCTTCGAATCGCGCCAGAATTTTTCGACCGGATATTCCTTGATGTATCCGTATCCCCCATGAATTTGCACCGATTCTTCAGCAACAGAGACGGAAGTTTCGCTTGCAAAAAGTTTTGCCATACTCGCGGCTTTTGAAAATGGTTGGCCGTTATCTCGCAGCCATGCGGCTTTCATGGTAAGCAGTCGGGCCGCTTCGATTTTCATTGCCATTTGTGCGAGTTTGAACTGCGTCGATTGCTGCTGCGAAATTGGTTTGCCAAATTGCTCGCGGACTTGCGCGTAATGGATTGCCGCTTCGAACGCGCCTTGTGCTGTGCCGACCGATAGCGCCGCAATCGAAATGCGTCCGCCATCCAAAATTTGGAGCGCCTGAACGAATCCTTCCCCTTCGGTTCCGATCAGGTTCTCTTTGGGAACGCGAACATTCTCCAACACGAGACTCGATGTATCGGAACAGCGCATTCCGACTTTATTCTCTTTTTTAGACGCATGAAATCCGGGCATCGACTTATCGAGCGCGAACGCGGAAATGCCCCGCGTTCCTTTCGCTGCATCGGTGACGGCCATGATTACGGCTGTTTTACCCACAGTCCCATGCGTGATGAAATTTTTGGAACCATTCAAAATATAGGCATCGCCATCCTTTTGCGCAACCGTGCGAGTACCACCGGCGTCTGACCCAGCGGAAGGTTCCGTGAGTCCCCATGCGCCGAGCACTTCTCCGCGCGCCAGCGCGGGAATATATTTCTGGCGCAACGCTTCCGAACCGAAACGATAGATGTGACTGGAACACAAGCCATTATGCGCCGCGATCGAAAGTGCGACAGCCGGATCGACCCGCGCAATTTCTTCGATGATGATCGCATTTTCCGTCGCGCCGAGCCCTGCTCCGCCCAGCTCCGTGGGCATCAGTGTTCCCAGAAAACCGAGGTCCCCCATTTTTCGGAATGCTTCGAGCGGAAATTCCTGCGTTTCGTCCCATTCGGAGCGGTGCGGTTTGAGTTCGGTCTCGGCAAAATCGCGGGCCAGCTCACGGATGGCGCGCTGGTCGTCTGTCAGTTGAAATTCGAGGTTTGTAACGGCGGATGAATCGATCATGCGTTTTATTTAAGTGGTCAAAGAACAGTCCGAAGAAAGGGAGGGTTCGAATCCGTAATTTTGGAATATGATTTTTCTCATTAGCATTTTCCTACGTTAGATTAAACGGCACCCTGCAACCACCAAAACTGTTTCTGGCGGCTCATTCTATAATTTTTATTTTCTCCATGCGACAAGAAAAAGATTCACTCGGCACGCTCGAACTTCCCGACGATGCGTATTACGGCATTCAGACGCTCCGCGCCGTTCAAAATTATCCGATTTCCGGTTTACGTGCTCACCCGACCTTCGTTCGCGCCTACGCGCTGCTGAAAAGCGCCTGTGCTAAAGCTAATGAAAAAGCGGGCGCGCTCGATAAAGAAATTTCGAAGCAAATTCAGGAAGTGTGCGATGAGATTATCATGAGCGAACTGCGCGATCAGTTTGTCGTCGATGTCTTCCAGGCCGGCGCAGGGACCAGCACGAATATGAATGTGAACGAGGTGATTGCGAACCGCATTCTCGAAAAGCGAAGTGCAAAACGTGGGGATTATGCGACGATCTCGCCGAACGACCATG
>DASYAJ010000398.1:0-2527 GCA_036501405.1 Kapaibacterium sp. (SeqCode) | reverse complement strand
GTTCGCCAATAATAGGTATTTCGTGGTGCGGGACTTATGGCATCCCGACTCGACCTGGCTGCTGAATAAAGATTCCGTATTTGCGGTCTATCTCAAACCGGGCGATGCAAAGTTCCTTTATTTCGAACCGGGCATCGCGATCGATGCTGCCGCGAGGACCGGAACGGATACGGGAAAGAGTACAGTCATTGGCCGCTGCTTCAACAACGGTCGAAGCGTGGCGGAAATCGAGCACGGGACCGAAGATGTCATTACCTACACGCGGAACGATCATGTTTTTGCCGCGAGTCCGGCGGCGGGATTTACGTTCGGCGGCAGTCCCGACGCTTCGTCCGGGGACAACCTGATTACGGGGAACGAAGTGCTGATCGATTCGGTGGACACGTCCTGTGCAAGGCCCTCGTTATCGGTCGCTCAGAACGATACGGGCGTCGTGATTACCTGGTGGTATCAAACTGGGTCACACGGCAATATCGCTGCCTCTTGTCGTAGAAAGCCGGGCGATCCGTGGCTCACCGTAAAGTATTCCGGCGTTCAGATGTTCGACGATACGAGCTTCGATCACAAATGGTCGACCCCGGTCATTACCCCGATCGACGATACGACGTGGCTCATTGCGGCGGGCTGCCACGCGCCATCCATTTCCCCGACAGGGATATTCGGAGTTCGACTTGTCACACCGACCACCGGGAGTCCGTATTTTCTTAGCTGGTTCCCATTCCTAATGGCTTCCGATGGCGGACCGGACACGATGTCGTATGCCGCGATGCAAACGCTATCATCCCGTGGCCTGGTCGATTCGTTATGGCCGGTACGTTTTGCCTATCAACAAGAGTCCGCGCCGGGACACCGGGACATTTTCTTCCGTCGTTGGGCCAATCTCACGGTTCCGATCCCTGTATGCGATCCTTCCATGTTTTCACCGGCGGTCAATGTGTCCGAGGGACTGGGCGATTGCGATAATGCCCATCCTTCCCTTGCGACCAACGGCACAATAGAACCCATCCACTGGCTCATTCCCGGAGCATCACTCTCTGGCTTTGGAACATTCATCCACGACAATCTTGCCTGGGATGCCCAGACTCTTGTTCCAGAAGGAATTTGTCCAGTCATTCGGACACGGCACGAATTAATATCTCCACCAAAGCATCCGGGTTTTTGGGGAGCTTATAGTATCTTTCCGGGCGAGTCGCCCTTTAGGTACTATTATCCTCAAGTGTCTGCGGAATTTCGGAATTACAATGGTCAATTCGCTTTCCCCTCGGATTCATCCCACGATTGGCTCAGAGTTGCAATGGCTGTATCCGGTATGATGACCGTGGAATGTTGGGACCCCAATTGGCTTCAATTTACCATATCAGAACCGGGCAATAATCCTTACCTTGCTCAAGCGACGAATAATCCCGCATCGTGGCTCGACAGTGGTTTTGTTCCACGATCGATGAATTGGATTATGACTGGCAGCATGAATGAACCGGTGCGAGTGACCAATGGCTTCTTACCAAGGATTTCTCACACCGTGCGTCAGCGCGTATTACTTGAACCATCGGCGAAATACTGCGATACGCTAATCGAGATCGATACGAAAGTCAATATCACGATCAAACCTTCTGGCGGAAGTCCGACGACAGCAAATTGGGAACCGATCAGCGTTACCGCTGCCGATCCTGACGAATCGTGGTACAATCCTGAAATGATACCGGATGCGTCGAAAACGGATGCGTTCTCGATCAATCCCTGCGATTCGATCCTCGTTCCGAGAACGTCAACGCTTGGAATGTTAACAGCGATGCAAGACTCTCTGAAGTCGGGCAGTGATTATGTCATGTTCCGGCTGAAGCTCCTTCGGAAAGCCGATTCCTCCTGGCTCGGCACGATCGATTCGATGATCGTCACGCAGAGTGTGATTCATTGGGCTGGAAGCACGTTCGGAATCGATCCGAATGTCGCGCGCTATCAATATCCTTGCACAGCCTCGCCGGACAGTGCCTTTGTCACGATGGAAGTCTTGCGCGGGGATACGACGAATTCGATCCGGCGCTATTATGTTTCTAATCTCGATACGGTTCCACCGGTACCGGCCATGAAGGAGACCGGTCAATCGAATACCATTCCGATGGTCAACGATCTTGCAGTGACGGTCCATCCCAATCCAGTCAAAGGGACGGTCAGAATCTGCGTTCAGGATATTCCCGAAGGGGTTCCGACGGTCGTCGATGTAGTGAACGAATTGGGCGTCGAGATTGCAAAGCTGTATCAGGCCGTTCCCGATGCGGAGTGTGGGCTGTGCCTGTCGCTCGATTGCGCGCAGTTACCGGATGGGACCTATTATGCGAACCTTCAGACCGAAGGAATGCAGAAGGCGGTCAAGTTCACGGTGGAACATTGATGGTTTGAGCCGGGATCGAATCCGATTCCGGCTCCTTTTGAAGCACCTTGGAACTAAATAAGCCCATTTTCCCCGAAATTTGTTGCCATAGTGTTGCCAACTCAAAAATACTTCCGAAGTTAGAAAGGCAATAATTCA
>DASYAJ010000397.1:0-4526 GCA_036501405.1 Kapaibacterium sp. (SeqCode) | reverse complement strand
GTCGCGCGGACCTTATCCACTGTTATTCGCGGTAATCATGAATGACGAGGAACGCAGCACATCACGCCCTGCCGTACAAGAACAATCGGAACGAAACTCGAAGACACTCAAAAAAGTGATCTTCGACGATTTCCAGATTTCGCGTGCCGAACAACAGGCGCAAGTCGATTCCGAAAAAGCCGCATGGCGCGAACGGGAGCAACGGCTGGAACGCGAAAAACCTGCGCTACTGCGCTTTGCCGCGCCGCGATTAAAATCGCTCCGCGATGAAATGATCGGCGTCCAAAGTAAATTCTTTCGAAGGCACGTCGAAGAACCATCGCCGGCCGCGACCGATCCGCCGAAAAAACCTCCGGAAAATGGCGTTTATTTTGCCGATCACGAACGCGCCGGCGTCCGTGTGACACGCACCAACAACCATCCGACCGACCAAAATTTGCCAAAGCCCAGCTCCCCCCAACCTGCCACGCACCTTGAAGAGACCGATCTGGAATCCGAACCACGCGGCGATTTTATTGAAAGCATGCTTGCCGATGAGTTCTTCGAAGATCAGGAGAATGCAACGGATATAGAAGTGGAAGACGAAAACGAGAGCGAATTCGAAGAATCTGAGGAGGAATCCGAAGAAGAGAATGAATTCGAAGATGCAAATGATTTAGAAGACGAGCAAGCCGAAGAATTCGAAGACGAGCAAGCCGAAGAATTCGAAGACGAACAAGCCGAAGAATTCGAAGACGAAGAAAGCGATGATTACGAAGAGGAAGCCGGTATTAAAAATATACCGGGTTCCGGTTCCGAACTTTTGCCGCCAACGTATGCACCGCAACACAAGGAACCGGCGTTCGAAGCGCTTCCACTAGATGCGCGCCTGGAACCCACGCTGATGGCGTATCTCGATGCTTTGCGCGCCTTCGATTCCTTCCCACGCCGCGCCAACGAACTCCGCGATCCGCGAGCCGATTTCGTCGCGCTGCTGGCCGAGCTGCTCGATATTCTCCGCGAAGAGTTGGCCGCTTCGAGCGCCATGTTCTTCTGGGTCAATACAAAAAAACAGCAGCTTGTCCTCGAAAGCGCCGCGCTGGACGACCGAGCCTATCAATTTCTCGCAAGTGGAAAACGGTTCCCTATCGAGCTCGATGCGGTGAGCCGCGTCGTCACGAAACGCCGCCCGGAACTTCATTCCTCCATCAATCCACAGGCGGAACTCGATCTCATTCCCTATTATCGCGATGCCATCGGCACGGCCTCCTTCGCGGGAATGCCGGTGCTTTTTGGCGATGGACTCGTTGCGGTGCTCACCGTCGATTCATTGGAACCCGATCACTTTACGCAGGAGACGCTCCGCATTCTCACGAGCTATTCCAAGCTCATCTCGGGACTGATTCGTTCGTATATCGAAAAATACGATCTCCTTGCCGCCGCGCGCACGCTCGATGCTGCACGAAAGCTGCACGAGATGGTCAGCCCCGATGCTTCGCTGCGTGTGCTGCGCGACCAAAGAAAAAATCCCGAATACGTGCTCCGCGCACTCACCGAAGCCGCCGGAGAAATCATCGATTGGGACTGGCTTGCTACGGCTTCCTTCGACGACCAGCGTCGGCTCTGGAACGTTTCCAGCCTGCAATCCAAGCGGACCGGAGCTTACGTTCCGCCGCAAACTCCGATTTCGATGGACGAAAGTATCGTCAGCAAATGCCTATCCACCGGCCGCAGTATGCGCATCGATAATCTCGGACCGCAGCACGTTCGCTTTAATGTCGAAGAAGATTCCGCCATCGGACATTCGTTCCTGGTCATTCCAATTCGCACCTCGACAAAAAATTACGGCGCGCTCGCCATCGAGCATTCCGAAAAAGCGCGCTTTACCGACGCCGATGTCGAAACCCTCGAACATCTCGCGCGCAGTGCAGCCGCCGCGCTCGAAATTATCGTACTGGGCGAAATGGTCGGCGAGCGTGCACTGACCGATCTCCTCACCGGCGCGCTCAATAAACATGGACTTGTCGATCGCGCGAATCAGGAACTTGCGCGCGCAATGAAATTCGATGAACCGCTCACTTTCGTGCTCTTCGAAATCGATGGCGCGTCCGAATTCCGTTCCCGCTTCTCGCAGGAAGATTCCGATACCATAGTCCTGGCGATTACCCGCTTGCTCAAATTCGGCGTGCGGCCGTTCGATGTGATCGCGCGCATTGGCGAGCATTCGTTCGCAGCGATCCTCGTCAAAATGTCGGATGAAGAAGGTTATCTCTGGAGCGAAAAAATGCGGAAGATGATCGTGAGCGAAGTGATTGCAATCGGCAAGCGGAGCTATTCGGTAACCGTCTCGATCGGCGTTTCAGGCGCGCGACGCGATGGCCGCGTGCAGGAACTCATCGAAGGCGCCGAACTCGCGCTCGAACGTGCCCGCGAGCTGGGCGGAAATAATGTGATTGTCTATTAAAAATTCCCACTCCCGCAAGTGGGTGTGGTCGCGCACTGGCTGGTAGCCGATTTCAATAAAGCAAGGGAACATTCAATTCGAGTTGCGCAATCTCAAGCCTTGATAAATGGAAGCTTAGCCTTGAGCGACGAAGCCACTTTGAGGAAAGCCGCATTGCTTGCCCGATCTCGATGAGTATCTTTCTGTGCATGGTTTTTTTGACGGGATAGCATCGAGATCTGCTTCCATTCTTTTGTTCTCTTCAAACTTCCTTAAGAGAATGAGATCGAATTGATTCTTTTCTTGCATTTCCGTCGTATTTTTGTACCAGATGACTCCACTCATTCCAATTATCGTACTCGCGCCGCTCGCTGGCTTTGCGATTAACGCGCTTTTCGGCTCCAAAATGAAAGGCCAGCTTTCGGGCTGGATTGCTACGCTGGCCGTATTCATCAGCTTTATCATTACGGCCGGCCTCTTCTTCGAGATGCTGGGCCGCGCGCCGGAAGACCGCGCGATCCATTACACCATCGCCGACTGGATTCACGTTGGTCGCGTGCAGGTGAATATCGCCTTTCTGATCGATCAGCTTTCGATTGTCTTCATGCTCGTCATTACGGGCGTCGGAACGCTCATTCATCTTTATAGCATCAGCTACATGAAGGGCGATCGCGGCTTCTGGCGGTTTTTCGTCTATCTCAATCTTTTCATCGTCATGATGCTCCAACTCGTCATGGCCGATAACTATTTGTGGACGTTCCTCGGCTGGGAAGGCGTAGGACTTTGCAGCTATCTTCTTGTCGGATTTTGGTACGACGAAGATAAAAATAACAACGCCGCGAAAAAAGCGTTTGTCGTCAATCGTATTGGCGATTTCGGGTTTTTGGTGGCGATGGGAGCGATGCTCTATCAGTTCGGTTCGCTAAATTATCTCGATGTATTAGGTTCCGGGGGAAATGTGGTTGGTGGTATCCATTATGCCGGAATGGCAACCGGCCTCGCGGCCGGCGCACCGATCTTAACGATCATTACCCTGATGCTTTTTCTCGGCTGCACCGGCAAGAGCGCGCAGATTCCGCTCTATGTTTGGCTTCCGGATGCGATGGCGGGTCCGACGCCTGTTTCCGCCCTTATTCATGCCGCGACGATGGTGACAAGCGGCATTTTTCTCGTGGCACGCTCGAATATTCTTTTCGCGCTTTCACCGACTACGCTTGGAGTGGTTGCGGCTATTGGAGCAGTGACAGCCATCTTCGCAGCGTCCGTTGGCCTTTTCCAGAACGATATTAAAAAAGTTCTGGCTTACTCGACCGTTTCGCAGTTGGGGTATATGTTCCTTGCTTTAGGCGTGGGAGCTTTCACGGCGGGCGTGTTTCACGTTGTGACGCACGCATTTTTCAAGGCATGTCTCTTCTTAGGTTCCGGCGCGGTCATTCACGCCATGCACCACGAACAGGACATGCAAAAAATGGGTGGCCTCAAAAAATACCTTCCGATTACATTCTGGACGTTCTTCATTGCCACGCTCGCCATCGCCGGCATCCCACCATTCGCGGGATTTTTCTCGAAGGATGAAATTTTGTGGCAGGCATTCAGCCGTGGAAACGTTGTACTTTGGCTCATCGGTGCGATTGCTGCGCTCATGACCGCATTCTACATGTTTCGATTAGTTTATCTTACATTCTATGGCAAGCCGCGTTTCGACGAGCATCACCATACGCCGCACGAAGTCGATTGGAAGATGTGGCTGCCGCTTGTGGTATTGGCTGCGCTTTCGATTGTGGCAGGATTCCTTGGAATGCCCGCGATCTTCGGCACTGGGAACGCATTCGAGAGCTGGCTGGAACCGATTGTTGGACATGGCGAGCAAATTTCCCTTGCCGCAAATGCCGCGCAAGGCGTCGGATTGCAATGGGGACTCATGGCCGTTTCTGTTGCGATTGCGCTCGTCGGAATTTTAATCGCCATGCGCATGTACGAACGCAAACGCACACTCGCGGTGGACGAAGCGAAACTCGGTGGAGTCTATCAGCTTCTCCACAATAAATACTATGTGGATGAAATCTACAATGCAGGTATTGTCCAGCCAATGTACAATGTAAGC
>DASYAJ010000396.1:0-5159 GCA_036501405.1 Kapaibacterium sp. (SeqCode) | reverse complement strand
ATTCGTCGTCGCATTAGGAAAACGTGCCCATTTTAAACGTGATTAGAAGCAGCGTGTGAGTATTATGTTCTCCCCGTGTTTATCCCTTGTTCAACTTAACTAACTCATGAAAATGAATCATTTCGACCGATTTATGCGGTTTTTGGTGGTCCTCGCCGCCGCGACTCTGTTTGCATCGCTGGGGAAGGCCCAGTCCTTCACTTATTACCCGGATACCCTTCGATTTACCCCGAATAACCAGGACTCGATGTCGAATTACGTGCGTATCGCGTATGCCCACGATTCGAGTGGACCCGGCACCCATATCCATTGCTGGATTTCGGACGGTTCGACCTATTTTTCCTGTTCGCACGATACGACTTTCACACGGTCTTATTTTTATCGCATCGTCGGCTATCGCGTTGCCAGCGACACGGTCTATGGCCAGCTTTCCATTTCGGACGATACCGTGACCCGTACCGTGGTGCTCATCGGCTATCCAAATCCGCCTGCGCCTGCCTTACAGGCCGAAGGACCCTACTTCCCGAATATCGCGGAAGGTCATGACACCTGCTCGTACCTTCGGCTGGTCAATACCAGCAGCCATCCCGATACGATTTCGTACGTCAGTTGGAAGCATAACCCGAATGGAATTTTTACGTGGGATTCCACTTCGTTGCCAACTGTGCTCGGCGCCCATGATACAACCTTCTGGACTTACTGCTTCCATGCTCCGGATAATACTACGCTCAATATCGATACGCTTGTGATCTATTATAACGGGACCGAATCGCATTTGACGCGGATCGTCGAAGGTCAGGCTACGGCTTCAACCGATGGAGAGTTAACGGCGCTCGGACCCTATTTCCCTGAAAATACGCCGGAAGGCAAAGACACCTGTACGACGCTGCGGCTCATCAATAGCGGCTCGAATGTCGATACGATTACGAGCATCAGTTGGTCGCATGACCCGAATGGAATTTTTACGGAATCTTTGCCGAGCATCCCTTACACGCTTGGCGCTCATGATACCGTTTTCTGGAGCTATTGCTTCGACGCACCCCAGAATACGGAGACCTATACCGATACAATCGTTATCGATTATCACGATGCCGCCAGCCTGACGCGACACGTTACTCGCATTGTTTCGGCGCGCGCTACCGATACCACTCCACCGGATGGAGAACTGACGGCTTATGGCCCTTATTTCTCGGAAGTGGTGGATGAAGGCCACGACACCTGCACCACGATGCGCCTCATCAATACCGGCAGCGATGCCGATACGCTCTGGACTGCGGGATGGACGCATAGTACGGAAGGGATCTTTTCATGGGATAGTGTTTCCATCCCGACGGTTATCAATGCGCACGATACCGTGTACTGGACATTCTGCTATCATGCACCGAACGATACTAATGTCCGCGTCGATACATTTAGCTTCCGATATAGCGATGCTTATAATAACGATCGGCACCTGACGCGGGTCGTTGCGGCTCGCGCCACCGATCCTTCCATTGTGACGTGCTACATTTTGTATCCGCAAGAGTTTGCGGTGACGAACGTTGGCGATACGAGTCGCGCACGGCTGTTTATTTCGAACCGGCTGAGTGCCAGCGTCACGCTGACGAGCATTCATATTTCGGGCACGGACGATGCATCGTTCCGCATCGACTCCACTTCGTTCCCGAACACCATTGCCGCCAATGCCTACGACAGCCTCTGGCTTTCGTTCATTCCAAGACGCACGACGGGAAGCACCGAATACAATGCGACGATCACCGCGACCTTCACCACGGATGATACTGCACATTGCCACGAAGCGACGGCTTCGCTCGTCGGATATATGGCCCAGCCCTGCACCGATACCGAAACCGTCGATTTCGACACGAGCGGCATGGACGATATTTCGGTCTATGGCGATTCGACTCGTTACTACGCGCACCGTGTGGACTTCATAAATAATTCCAACGCGGCGCTCATCATTTCGAGTGTCGGATGGACGCATTCGAGCGATCATTTCCTGATTGTGCAAACAATTCCTGCCACACCGGATACGGTTCAGCCCGGGGCGACCTTCGCCATCGTCTTCCATTTCTATGGCGATTCGACTGGGAACATTTATCGCGATACCATTGCGCTGACGATTCAAAATGGTATTACGATCCATTCGAAAAACTTTATTCCATTGGCCAATGGGCCGGGAACGTTCCTGATCGCTGTCAACGGGTTGAACGCGGAAAATCCGGCAGCCAGCGTTCCGGAAGCGCCGCAGCCCATCGCCCTAAATTTGGAACTCTATCCGAATCCGACCTCCGGCACGATCTATGCCCAATTGGATGGCACAGGCGCCGCAACCTACCAGATCTACGATCTGCTCGGCAACGTCCTTGCCACACATACGGGAACCGGCCTCTGGCAATGGGATCCGAATGGCATTGTCGCAGATGGGACCTATTTCATTCGCGCCTCGAACGGCACGACCATCGTAACCAAGCGGTTCGTAATCGAACGCTGAGTGTTATTCATACGAGTCTCACTGACGATGAATCGTCGGTGAATGTGGATAAAAAGGACGCTCCTCGGAGCGTCCTTTTTTGCGTGAACTATTTTTGCCCGATTAAGAGAGTTGATAATCGATCGAAAAGGACATTCCTTCCGGCGTGGAGCGATAGGATGCGGTGCCCGAAATTCCAGCAAGCTCTCCGGTTCCCGAATCGGAAAGAATTTTGAGCGAAGCATTCAGCGCGCCGTTATCGTAGGTGCCGCCATCTTCCATGACGAACGATCCGGCTTTGCCTTGCAGAGTTCCCTCGAAGCGAATGATTCCGTTGTACGTCGCTGAAGACTTGTGCTGGTCCTTTTCATCGGCATGGCGATAGAACATCATCCATTCGACGGCGGCAACGCCTTCGATCTCATCGCCTTTGAATGCGAGTTCCACCGAAGCTTTCGTGATCTTCTGCGTGTCCAAAATTTGCGTCGTTGTGTTTTCATCCCATTTCGTGGGTGTGAAGGAGCCGGTTGCTTTCATAGTGACTCGCATAAATTAAAATGCGAGTAACCAGAGGACTTAGCGGAAGATTGCATGAAAACCAAGTTTGGATTCTTAAAGATCAAGACAAAACGGCATCTCATATTAGTGTTATCATGCAATGAACTTTCCAACGATGCTGAGACAAATTCCCGAGCAAAACGAAGAAAAGAATAGCAGTGGCAAAACTTTGCTTTGTTTTTTCAAAGCTACAATGTGAGCAATCTGAGCATAGAAACTCAGGTCAATAATCACGCCCACAAGGTAAATATCACCGCTCCTTTCTCCAGAAAGATTAAGAAGTGACTTTCCCAACAAAATTCCACCACTAAAACCAAGGATAGAAAAAAGGCTTCCGAGAAATATCCGAGATTGAATATTTGAGCCCATACAAACTTTTATTATTACGGAGTTAACGCTGCTTCGACTGAACCCGCGGCACCGCCAAAAAGTGCACCCCAGCGCCCCGCCCCCCGTAAAAGATTGGTGATCTTAGCTTTATGATTTTGCTACCATCGGCGCGGCGAAACCGCCGTGTGTGATAAGCGCCACGCGCGCCTTTGCGCCCATCCGTTTGAATGCGGCATCGAGCGCATCCTGCACACTCGCGCTTTGCTGGAACCCGAATTTCTGCGGATCGTGGGAACCGATCCCGTTCGAAACGAAGGTAATCTGCGAAGCAACTTCCATCGCCTCTTTCATTGCCGCAAGCTGAAGGCCCGTCGCAGGATGCCGCGACAAATCTCCCGATTCTACGCTATGCAAAATCGCCGATCGCGCCTCCGATAAGTGCTTCGCAAGCGTCGCCGAAAGCGGCGAGACTGCTTCCAACAGCGGCGAGACAATCACAATTTCTCCGCCCCCTTTCAGCACACCCATCGCAGCATAAAGCGCATGGACGGCCTGGAAAATATTCGTATCGAGCGGATGGGAATCAATAAGCACAATATCGGCGCGTTCGGGAACCGAAAAACGATACATATTCGAAGCTACGTCCGCGCTGACATTATAAACGCTTTCCGGCGAGCCTGTCACGCAAGAGGTGATGTTTTGGGTCCGGTCGATGACAAGATCGATGCAATATTTGAACGCAGGAACGAATTTCAGCAGTTCCCGAATCGTCTTGCGTGCCGGATTATCCGCGTGACCGAACACTGCGCTGCTGGAAAGCGCGGCGCTCGGATAATAAATTTCCGACGCCGTCTCTTCATCCGCAAGTCCCGGAAAAACGAGCGACCCTCCGCCGGTAAATCCTTTGAAGCGGTTAGGATAGGTTCCACCGATCCCAATAATCAGCGAAGCATCGCGAAGCCGTGCATCGGCACGCACCGAAACCGCACCCTGCGATGTATGCGCTGTCCCAAAATTGTGGTAATCGTCGGTATGGGTATTCAGCGCGGACTGATGCACGCTGAAACGCCGGCGCATCTCTGTTCCGATTTTCCGATCGACCTCCGCATTCGAACTTGCCCGGTGCTGCGCGTTGGCCAGCAGGACTTGAATTTGGGAATCCTTCACACCCGCATGATGCAGCGCCTGCACCACATGATAAAAGGGAAAAACCGTCGGAGTCGGTTCGAGCGCATCGTCGATCACGATGAGAACTTTATCTTCCGCCGATGCCAATTCGGAAAGCTGCGGACTGTTGACCGGACGTTCGAACGCTTCGCGCAGAATCGCTTCGCGGTCGGCATGGCGCACCTCGAGCGGCCCGTACATGCCGATCAGATTGGCGTCCGGAATTTCTACTTCGCGAATTTTGGGGTAATAGGTGTAGTAGTAGTGCATGAAACGTGGCCCTTAACAAGCGAGAGCATTCATTTAACTCCCTGAATGAAAAGCGACCGTGCCAACGGTCGAGAACAAGCGGAAAATCTTACATTGCTTTTTCCCAAAATCCTACAAAAGAATCCGCCGGAGGACTATTGTTATCCTAAACGAAATAAGCTATCTATGTCCCGCGATTCGTACATGTCTTAGGCTTTCATCAATGGATTCAACAGCGAGCCTGCCCTTTTTTTCGGCCTCGCAAAACCGGGAAAGTGGTCGGGGTATTTTTATTTCCTTTATAATTTTCTTATGGCTAACCGGCCTTATGGCTGACCGGAGCCACCTGAGGAACCATAGATGTTCCCGTTGGCATAACTTG
>DASYAJ010000395.1:0-2156 GCA_036501405.1 Kapaibacterium sp. (SeqCode) | reverse complement strand
AATGTCGCCGGTCCAAACGAATGCCCGGCAAAAGCGCCAAGTACGCCGCGCGAAGAAGGATCGTGCGAGACCGATACTGCCGATGGGCCGCCCGGGTTCGGAATGATCGAGCCGAAATCCATACCGGTAAGGAGCGAAATGGCTATCGGCTTAATCAGGGTGGCGCTGCTTGTGCCGGTGGCGCTGTTCTGCGCGCTCACGACCGTGGCGTCCAACGCTGATCCGAGCAGGAGCGCTGCGGTGAGGATAAAAAATGCTGTTCGTAATTTCATGGAGCTGTTGTTGCTAAATCGAGGTGAAAATTGATAATGTTGAAGGCGGAAATCTTAATTCCAGCAGCTTAATTGTAAGCGACCGTTTCGGTCCAGCTCGCCTGGTAGGTGCCCGGTGACTGGTTCGCGTGGACATTCAGCGTTCCGCCTTCACTTGTCCATGCCTGACCGTTTAGATCGAGCTGGATCAGAATGGACGGGCCAACGCCGCGTGCGCCGATGCCAGAGCCCACAGGACCTGTGCTTCCGGCCTGGATTACAAAGGGCGGAAAAAATGGATTGAGAACCATCGTCTTCGTAATGTCCCCAACTTTTGTCAGCGTAATCGTCGTCGGGTTCGTCGTCGAAAGGTTGACGAGGAAGTTTGCCTGGCCAGTCATTTTAAAGTCCATCGGCTGTTCCTGCGGTCCTTGCGTTCCTGCTTTTGACACAGAACCAGTGTAACCTGCCGGGGAATTTGTTCCGCCCGATACATTGTCATGGACGACGGTCACCGTGCCGCCGGTTGGACCCGGTACGAATGTGCCGAAATTCATCGCCTTCCATACCGAGAGTGTAAGGGGCTTAATAAGCGTGGCACTGGAGGTGCCGTTCGCGGTCGCCGTGCTTTGCGCCATACCGATGGTTGCAATGCCACTGAAGGCCAATGCGCAGAGAACGATAAAAACTTTTTTCATTTGTAATGAGTGAACAGGAAGCAATTGTTAAGGAGATATTCGTTAGAACAAGCAAGCATTTTTCATTCGGCGCGAGAGTTACGTGCGAGTTCGCCCCGTAACTCGAAACCCAAAAGTTCCGAGAGCGTAAATGAATTGCAACGCTGGGAGGCGAATGCTATAAAAAGCACAGCCTTACAGGGCGCGAGCGAAAAATTTTGTTGTTCGTACCAATAAAGAAAGGAATAGCACGAAGGCGTACGATTAAAGGACAGCTCTTCTTACGCTGTAAGCATTATGCTGAAAGCGTTACGCTGTACGCGCAGAGCGTCGCAACCAAAATCGAATGCCCTCACCGGAATCGCATCCGGCCAAAAACGCGGCTGCACATGCCCCGAATAGCGAGAAGGGGTGCGCAATGCGTTCTTTTGTTGTGTAAAAAGAGAAAGCGAGGCTCGTTTTACACATTCACCTGGCCCCCGAAGGGAAACCAAGGCTTCGCAATTGTGTCGAGTGGTTTGCAACCAAGCATCGCTCGACACGGGATTGGATTATGAAATACCATGCCACATGAAATATCGCTCTTTTCCGTGCGCTAATGCGGGTTGTCTCTCTGACATCGTCTCATTCTGAGACAACTTACACATTTGTGTCGCAAAATCGGACATCTCATGCATACCGCAACCGAATGACTTGTCAAAAAAACGGTGGATAATTCGGTCAACGTGGCGTTTCGCAACCATTTAACCGAAGCCATCACCAGCTTTTCCACAAACTTACGCAAATCGCCGGACTAAATTGTTATATTTTAAGCACCGTAATTATTATTTAACGCTTGAAAAAAAGGCGAGCGATTACACGCTGCTTTCTGTTTCTTCTGCCATGCGCTCTTCGCTTCGATCGGCTTCCATTTATTTGGTTCTCGCCTACCTCATGAGTGGCTGCACCTCACATTGGGCTTCGCGGGAAATGCCGGCCGTGGCGCCGTCGGATGCCGACTTTCGTTCTGTGCTGATGCTTTCGGATATGCGCGGCCATCTTGCTTCGGGATTTTTGCTCGCCGTGGCTGGCCGGCAATATGTCGTGACCGCGCGACACTTCGCCGCCTACATGCGCGGCCAGGATAGCGTCGATATTTTCGTGAACGACGGCTGGCTCAGAACCCCGACCCAGCTCATCGGCCATACCACGGGCGAGGTGGATATCTCGGTGTTTTCGTTCCGCCGCG
>DASYAJ010000394.1:0-5972 GCA_036501405.1 Kapaibacterium sp. (SeqCode) | reverse complement strand
CGGAAACTTATACCTATATGGTATGGTGTCCGTATGACCCGGATCTATTGGCTATTGCTGTTGATCTTAAAGACATCTTTTATAACGCTGGAATTTACGGTTACGGAAATATTTATACCTATCGCCTATCTACAGGAGAATGCAAGCGGATTACTCCGCAACTATTTGGGCCAGTCGGGGATACTTCTGAAATTATCCAGTTGCACTCGTGGCGGGCAAATTCGAAGTCGGGAAGTGATACGCTAGAAATTTCCTCGTGGCATATTCTTAGAGATTCTACACTGTATTATATACCCCAAACTCCTCAGGCGGTATTTCGAACCCCCTGGTATGGCAGAACACTGACTTATGGCCAATCGCGGTCCGGTAAGCACAGTCTACTCGGTGATTATTACACAGGCTCTTATTATTTGGATGGTAGTTCTCTTGCTGCATTGGACTCGTCTATTGAAGCTTTGGAATGGGTGAGCTTCTCACCTGATGAAAAGCTTCTCGCCCTTAGCGTCGATCCGAATGGGCAAGGTCCTCCTGCCGATACAATTTTTCCTCAAGTGTGGGTTTACCATGTCGATTCTATGAGTGCGCCGCCCATCGTGATCAATTTTCAGAAATCGTTTTGCATGTATTCGTTCTGGGGAATCGATGCGGAATTTATTACAGACTCCACGCTTGCGGTTTCGATGCACCACGATGGGGACTTATCTTCACCACTTTGGGAAATAACGCTTGGTGGTCGCATTGTTCGGCAATTAACATTTCTACCGGAGTTCTCTGGCGTTTCGGAACCTACTATTTTGCTTAAAAACATTCGAGTTTTTCCCAATCCCGCCACAAACGAACTCCAAATTCTCTCTGGCCCATCGGGAACTGCGCGGCTCTACGATCTACTTGGCCGCGAAGTGCTCGAAACGAATGACGATGGTTCCGGCGTTACGCTGGATGTTTCGAAACTTCCCAATGGGACCTATTTTCTCCGTATGGGAACTCAATCGGCGGAGGTGGTCATTGCAAGATAGCGCAAGCTAAAGCGCATGATCACTCATGCTCATGCGCTACACTTTTACTTCGTTGCCGCTTCGGTCTTCGTGCCGGAATGGCCGCGGAACTGGCGCGTCACCGAGAACTCACCCAGCTTGTGGCCCACCATATTCTCCGTCACATAGACGGGAATGAATTTATTGCCGTTATGCACGGTGAACGTGTGGCCGACAAAGTCGGGCGCAATCGTGCTCGCGCGCGACCACGTTTTAATTACTTTTTTCTGACGAGCGCCATTGAGCGTCTCCACTTTTTTGAGGAGTTTCTCGTCGATAAACGGTCCTTTTTTTAACGATCGTGACATGCTAGTTTTTTCCTAAGTTCCCCCGCCTTTTCAAGGCGGGGGTTAGGGGGTGGTTTAGTATGGTTCCACTGGGGACCACCCCCTGCCCCCTCCTTGAAAAGGAAGGGGTTCATTTCTAAATTTACTTACTACGTCCTTTAACAATATACTTCGTCGATTCCTTCTTGCCTTTGCGAGTCTTGTACCCCTTGGCAAGCTGGCCCCACGGTGATTTCGGGTGCTTACGTCCACCGCCCGATTTCGATTTACCTTCGCCGCCGCCCATCGGGTGATCGACCGGGTTCATCGCCATGCCGCGCGTCTGCGGACGAATGCCGAGCCAACGCGAGCGTCCCGCTTTGCCCCAGCTAATGTTGAAATAATCGGAGTTCCCAACCTGGCCGATTGTCGCAAAGCATTCCAAACGAATTTTGCGGGTCTCGCCGGAAGGAAGTTTCAGCGTCGCAAAATCGCCTTCTTTCGCCATCACCTGGCAGGCATTGCCAGCCGAACGAGCAATCTGTCCGCCTTTGCCGGCACGAAGTTCCACGTTATGGACGAAGGTTCCGAGCGGCATATTCTTCAGCGGAAGCGTATTGCCGACATTGATTTCGGAATCCGCGCCGGAAGTGATTGTGCCGCCAACAGCGAGGCCGTCCGGCGCGATGATATAGCGTTTTTCGCCATCGGCATATTGCACGAGCGCAATACGCGCGTTACGGTTCGGATCGTATTCGATCGAGGCAATCTTTCCGGCGATGCCAATTTTATCGCGTTTGAAATCGATCACGCGGTACATCCGCTTGTGACCGCCGCCACGGTGACGCGATGTGATACGGCCTGTGTTGCCGCGCCCGCCCGATTTACGGAGCGGTTCCAGCAGCGATTTTTCCGGCGTTGTCTTCGTAATCTCGTCGAATGTCGAGATCGAATAATACCGGGTAGCCGGCGTTCTCGGTTTTAAGTTTCTAATTGCCATTATCTATGATTGAGTTATCGCTTCAATCGAGCTTAATTTATGTATAACTAAAATTTAGAGCGCGCCCTTGTCCTTCGCGTCCATCGGCGCGAAGACGTCGATCGTCTGGCCCGGATTGAGATGCACGATCGCTTTCTTGAACCCCGATTTCACGCCCTGCCGAGCACCCTTGCGGGTGAACTGCGTTTTGTTCTTCGATTTCTGCCAGGACATGCGCACCGCTTTGACCCCGACGCCAAAGCGTCCGGCCACAGCCTTTGCGACTTCAATCTTATTCGTGTCCGGCACGACTTCGAAGTGATAAATCCCCTTCTCGGCCTGCAAGGTCGCTTTTTCCGTCAGCAGCGGACGCCGTAAAACTTCTCGTGTCATTTCTTTTTCTAAAACTTTTCCTTCGTGGGCGATTACGCATAATAGAAACCGCGCATTTTACAATAAATTCGCCGGTTTTACCACGAAGCGGGCCTATAACTGGATGAGCCAGGGAAGAGTTTCGAAATTCAGTCTGTATTATTCGCTTTCGTTGTTTCTTCCATCGTCCGCCCAATACCAATTGAAGAAGGCCATGACCATGGAATCAATCGTCGCGATGGTTCCGAAATTATTTTAAGCGCAGATGATCTCCCCTTTATCGCTAAAGAGGGTTGTCTTGCCGGCTCAGTTTGGATACCAAACCTTATTTAAGTACATTCTTCTATTATTTTCAATCATTTTAAATTCATAAACACAATAACCCTTATTTTTACGATCAATCGATTTAATAATTCTTTCGATTTTGATATCTGAAAATATCCACAGCTTTAAGTCGCGGTGAACTTCGTGAATGACAAATTGCCCACGAATGATGTTCTGCCTGCATGACAACGGAACATCTTCTCTCGGAATATCGGAAAGAGGCGCTTCTCGGCGGCGGAGCCAAACGCATCGAGGAGCAGCATAAAAAAGGCAAGCTTACCGCGCGCGAGCGGCTGGAACTTTTGCTCGATGAAGGTTCCTTCGAGGAGTTCGATATGTTCGTGCGGCACCGCTCGAAAGATTTCGGTCTCGAAAAGCAGCGGCCGCTTGGCGATGGCGTTATCACCGGCTGCGGACGCATTCATGGCCGGTTTGTCTATGTCTTCAGTCAGGATTTCACCGTGTTCGGTGGCTCGCTTTCGGAAGCGCACGCGGAGAAGATTATCAAAGTGATGGAACTGGCGATGCGGAACGGTTCCCCGATTATCGGTCTCAACGATTCGGGCGGCGCACGCATTCAGGAAGGGGTGGTCTCGCTGGGCGGCTATGCCGATATTTTTCTTTTGAATACCCTGGCCTCCGGCGTGGTGCCGCAAATTTCGGCGGTACTTGGCCCGTGTGCCGGCGGCGCGGTCTATTCCCCTGCGATTACCGATTTCGTTTTTATGGTGCAAGGGACGAGCTACATGTTCGTCACCGGACCGAACGTGGTGAAGACCGTCACACACGAGGAAGTGACGAGCGAGGAGCTGGGCGGCGCCGACACGCACGCGACGAAATCGGGCGTCGCGCATTTTGCGATGCCGAATGAACTCGAATGCGTGAACGGCGTTCGAAAACTTTTATCCTATCTTCCGCAGAACAACAAAGAAAAAGCTCCCACAATCGAGACCGGCGACGATCCGGCACGTTTATGTCCTCGCCTGAATTCTATCGTTCCCAGCGAATCGAACAAGCCGTACGATATTAAATCGGTGATCGAAGAAATTGCCGATAAGGGAAGTTTTTTTGAAGTCCACGAGCATTTTGCCACGAACATTGTCGTCGGCTTTGCGCGATTGCATGGCGAATCGGTGGGAATCATTGCAAATCAGCCGCTTTCGATGGCCGGCGTGCTCGATATCGATGCATCGACGAAAGGCGCGCGGTTCATCCGCTTCTGCGATGCCTTCAATATTCCGCTTGTGGTGCTGGAAGATGTTCCCGGTTTCCTTCCCGGCACCGATCAGGAGTGGCGCGGTATTATTCGTCATGGCGCGAAGCTGCTCTATGCGTTCGCCGAAGCGACGGTTCCGAAGGTAACGGTCATCACCCGCAAAGCCTATGGCGGCGCGTACGATGTGATGAACTCCAAACATATTCGCGGCGACATCAATTATGCCTGGCCGACGGCGGAGATTGCCGTCATGGGGCCGAAAGGTGCCGTCGAAATTATTTTCAAAAAAGAAATTGCCGAAGCGAAGGATCCGGCAAAAAGAGAGGAAGAATTGACGAATGAGTATCGGGAACGCTTTGCGAATCCTTTCATCGCCGCCGAACGCGGTTACGTGGACGATGTTATTTCGCCCGACGAGACGCGCCTACGCCTCATCCGGGCGATGAAAATGCTCTCGACCAAACAGGATACGAACCCGTGGAAGAAGCATGGGAATATCCCGCTCTAAAACTACCTCTGATCTTCGACGTTGCCCATTGCTCCCACCGGAGGAATGGTCGCGGTGCTTTGGTAATCCGCATATTTGAAATTCGCGAGCGCCTCGACGACTTTATCTTCATCGCGCTTATAGCTCCATTGCCCCCCGCGGAAATTCTGCATGGTAATAAAATAGGCGGCAAGCTGTCCATCGCCGGTGGTAACATATCCCGCAAGTGCGGTGACTTCATTCAGGGTTCCCGTTTTACCGTGTGCGTTGAATTGCGCGGGCGTTCCGATCATGCGATGCCGAAGCGTTCCATCGTATCCGGCGACCGAAAGCGTGTGCGTGAATAAGGGAAACATTCCCTGTTGCTTGATCGATGCAAGAAGATCGATAATTGTGTTTGCGGAAATACGATCCTCCTTTGAAAGCCCGGAACCATCGATAAATGTGCAAACGGTGCTATTCACGTTGCAGACTTGGAGCCACGAGTGCATCAGCTTACGCGCGCGTTCGTCCGGCGCATTCGCCGCCACTTGCGCGATCGTCGAAAGCTTGCGGAACATGCTCTCGGCCAGATAATTATCGCTGTGCTTGTTCATGTAGGTCAGCAAATCGACAAGGCTCGTTTCGGTATGCGCGACGGTCTCTAACACTTCATTCGGCTTTGCGCGATCGACTCTTGGCTGGCCATTCACGGCGATGCCATGCTGCTGCAACCGCCATTTCATGACCGCAGCCATTGCCATCGGAACATTTTTGATTGGGAAGCTATACGTGCGCTGCGAGCGCGCTGGAATCATTCCCGAAACGGAAATCGTCTGTTTGGGGTCCATCGGTCCACCGGAGGAATTCACGCGAAGCGTCATCACGCCGCGCGACATTGTCTTCACGGTCCGGTGGCGGCGACCACGTCCCACACGCTTGGTGCGGTAGGTTGCGGGGGCACTCGAAGAAGCGGAATTCGCAATGGCCACCGACGCGATCGGCGGATAAACGCGAACGCTCGCCGCGGAACCTTTTGCACTGCCGCCGATCACGGTCACGCCAACGATATTCCGGTTCAATGAAAAATTTGGAAAGACAGAAAGGGAACCTTCCACATCCTGCTCATCGTCCTCGTCATCATTATTAGCTCCCGTTGCGGTGTCGGCGCTTGTCACCATGCCGTTATCTCCGACAACGGAATCGCGCACGGAAATTTGGGAAGTATTATGCTCTGCCATGTAATGCTGCGCTTCGGGCGTGAGCGGATTTTCGCCATCGAGATCGCTGATGATGTCGCCCGTAATCGTTGTAA